>CANEKB010000095.1 GCA_947427985.1 uncultured Candidatus Saccharibacteria bacterium | reverse complement strand
GAATCCGGTAAATGGCGCGTTTGGTCTTGATGGTGTGAAGACACAGCTCGGTAGTGGCACAAATTTGCAGTGGAACAATACTCCAGCAAGCACAACTACGACCGATGGTATGGCAGAATGTGGCAAAGTTACTGTTGATGGTGTTGAGCAATATGCGAACAACTGTGAAGTAAGAAATGGTGTTGCACATTATAGCGTTGAACGAACCTCAAATGTAATGCCGAAGGCGGAAGCTTCTCCAAGTCAGGTAGCGACAAAGTCTTGGAACCAGGGTCTTTATGTGTACGATACTCCAGCGATGACGACTTCTTGCGGTAGCCAGAAGTTTGGAATTATTGCTTGTTCGGATCGGACAACCGTAGATGCTGATGGTAAGATTTGGTTGTCTAACGAATTAGCTGAGAAGAATAAGCCGGAGGGTGATACTGAGAATTATCTTGATAAGACCAAGTATCCGAATGGTGTAGAGATTACAGGTAGTAATGGTGTTCGAACGTTCATTTATGTCGGTGATTACTTCGTGAATGGTACTTCTACTACGAATACTGGCTGGACTGCTTCGGCAGACGCGAACTTCTTTAGTAAGAATACTGGGGATACTTATACGATTAGTGGGTCTGGCGAAACTGCCGTAACTGATAATCACCATGCAGCTAATAGTGCGTCGAAGACGTTTGATTCGCATTATCTAATTGGTAATTATTACCAGTGGAATACAGCTACGGCTGGTACTGGTGGTACGATTACGAATGCTGATGCAACTGGCAGCATTTGCCCACGCAATTGGAAACTTCCGACCTCTGGAACTGATAATAACACGAAAAACGGTTCGTTTTATAATCTCCTAGTCTCATATGGGCTAGATAGTAAGATTACAAGTACTAATACGACTGACAACAACTTGGCAAGTTGGAATAGTGGTAGCATTCAATCTACGACTTTGCCGAATGGCTTTGTAGCTACTCCAGGGATTGGTACTAATTATGATCTCACTAAGGGTCAGTTCAACATTGCACTTAATCCTCTTTTCTTCGTCCGCAGCGGGTATGTCAATAAGGGTAAGACATGGGGGCAAGGCAACATAGCTGGCAACGGAGATGAAGGACACATACTCTCGGGTGACCACTATCGGCTATTTTATACTTCCCATGTCAATCCGTCACATATTGACCTCGTCTACTCCTGGGGCCATCCCCTCCGTTGTCTAGCCATAGAGTAATCAATAGGGAGGATGAAGCAATAAGGAAAAGCTAAGTGATATGTATGGATTAGATTAATTCTAGACTTTCTGAAACCATGCGACTACGATCGCTTGGGCTGAGCCGGGTCCGATTTCGACACGCGCTAACGCGCGTGGCAATGAGGAGAGGCTCACCCAGGTTGAGGAAAGTCTAGAATTAACTAATCTAAGGATGTTTTAGCTTTTTCGTATTTCTCTCATATATCCCACTATCGACGCCACCAACATTCCCGCCTCGCAAATCACCCCAAAAATCGACAACACAAATCCGTTATAAATCATCCAACAAATCGCAATCGGAATTCCCAAAAACTTATATACCTTTGTGCTCTTTTGCCAGATCGAAATCTCATATAGCACCGTCGCTGCCACCGATAACAAGCTCAACACGTTATCGTAGGTCAGCCACGCCATCACCGCAATAGCCAACAGAACTATCGTTAGTACTGCATAGTCTCTCTTATGTAGTTTCTTCCGTTCTCGCGCGCTATGTTGGTGCTCGTCCCAAAGGTAATAGAAATTTGCTAGCAAAATAATCACCGACATCGCCATCCCTAAATCCGCGCCCAACAAAACGTATGCCACAATACCGCAAATCATCGACAAGATATCAAAGATCACTACCATTCGACGTTTCTTAGCTAAATATGATGCTCCTAGCAACGCATATTCCGCCACCACAAAAACTTGCGAAACAATATAGCTAAACGTCAATTCAATTCCAAACATTAGCTTTATTATACCACGCTTCCCACACAAACTACGAGGTACCAGCCCTTTATAACGAAAATTTCAAAATGCCACTAAAATTAGCGCAGCGCCATTGACACTCTCACTCCTTGAACTCACAAACCGCCAGCCCCGCTGGCGGTTTCCCTTTCCCTTATTTTTCTCTTTACTTTTAACCACAAATCAGTTATAATGATACGCAGTTATAAATATAAACTAGAGGAATTATTGAATGCCGATTATCAAATCCGCAAAAAAGGCTGCCCGCCAAGCTGAAAAGCGCACCGCGCACAACCAACAAATCAAAAAAGACATCAAGGCTGCTCTGAAAGCTTTCAAAGATAGCCCAGTCGCCGAAAACATGGCCAAAGCTCAGTCTGAATACGACAAAGCCGTCAAAAAAGGCTTAATGAAGAAGAATACCGCTTCTCGCCGCAAAGCTGCTTTAGCCAAAATCGCCAAAGCTGCCAAATAACTTTCGGTAAACTAATTCCCTACAAAATTCCTCCATCCCCTGTTAGCCCAGGGGATGTTTTCTATCTTCATCCTCCCTTGATTACTCTATATGGCTAGACAACGGAGGGAGAAGCCGTA
>CANEKB010000094.1 GCA_947427985.1 uncultured Candidatus Saccharibacteria bacterium | reverse complement strand
CCTATTTAACTGTTTTATGCTATAATATGTTCATGAAATTAATTAGCATCGTCGTCCCCTGCTATAACGAGAGTGAAGTTCTCCCGATGTTTTACCGCGAGATCACCAAAGTCATGTCTGAACTCAAAAATTACCGCTTCGAGCTAGTTTTTGTCGACGATGGCAGCCGCGACGACACGCTCGCCCAACTCAAATCTATGAGTCACTCCGACAACCGCGTCAAATACCTTTCTTTCTCACGCAATTTTGGCAAAGAATCTGCTATGCTCGCCGGACTCGAGCATACTACCGGCGACTACGTCGCGATCATGGACGCCGATTGTCAAGATCCGCCCAGCCTTCTTCCCGAGATGATCCCTTTCCTTAACGAAGGCTATGATTGTGTTGCTACTCGCCGCGTCTCTCGCAAAGGCGAGCCGCCCATCCGCAGTTTTTGCGCTCGCATTTTCTACAAACTAATCAACTCTATCAGCAAAGTCGAAATGGTTGACGGTGCCCGCGACTATCGCCTCATGACTCGTCAAATGGTCGACGCCATCACTAGCTGCCAAGAATACAATCGCTATTCTAAAGGACTCTGGCAATTTGTCGGCTTTAAAACTAAATGGCTCGAATACAAAAACGTCGAGCGAGCCGCCGGCGAAACCAAATGGTCCTTCTGGAAACTTTTCAAATACGCTATCGAGGGTATCGTCGCTTTCTCGACCGTCCCACTCACTCTCGCTGCCTTCTTTGGTATTCTCTTCTGTCTCATTGCTTTCATTATGATTATCGTCATCATCGTCAAGACTATTGCCTTCGGCGATCCGGTCTCTGGCTGGCCTAGCCTTGCCTGTATTATTATATTCGTTAGTGGTGTCCAACTTTTCTTCCTCGGTATCATTGGCGAGTATCTCGCTAAAACCTATCTCGAGACTAAACACCGACCAAAATACATTATTCGCGAATCAAACACCTCTGACATTAAAATTATCGAGCCAAAAGCTTAGTCTTCTAGTCTTACAAAAATGTTGTCGTCTTGTAAGCTTTGACGCACGACAATTCCCCCTCCTTGTAATATCCTTTAACTAGGAGGAACCATGAAAAACATTTTTATCATTATCGGAATTATCGTTTTTGTTGCATTTTGTGGAGTAGGTTTTTATTTTCTCGAAAGCTACGAAAAAACTTATTACACCAAAATCGACAATTCACATATCGCCAGCATTGATTCACACGACGAAATGCGCTACGAATACACCCTTACGAGTTATGCCGAAGACGGCAAGCCGCGAGAACTTAAATTTAAAACTATCCGCGAACTCCGCGAAGGTGCTTATCTCCTACTCAAAGTCCGCCTCATCGGTGTCCATTCCTGGGCAGAAGTCAACTACGACGAACTTCCCAAACCTGTCAAAGACCAATACTAATTTCGTCCGCAGCGGTCTATTGGGTGTTAGCACGGAATGGTATGGTGGTGGAATTATCGGACTTATAGGTCAAAATGTCTATGAAATTACTTCCAGAAGCGCGATTATTAGTCCATACTACCTGAGGGTTATCAGTGCTGATTCCGTCTTGACTGCTAGTGCGGCAAGATTTTCTCGTGGCTTTCCCCTCCGTTGTCTAGCCATAGAGTAATCAAAGTAGAATGAAGAATAGGGCGCCAAGCGCCGTGTCACCAACTTGAGTATTACAATAAGCAGTAAAGGTACTTAGCTATGAAGCTAAACTTTACCCTAGTGACAACACGGCGTTTGGCGCCCCAGAATTAAAGTGCTAAGTTATAGTGGTTAAAACTATTCGGCGGTATTTACAAGGCACCGGACGGAAAAAGCACCAGCATAACCAGACTTTAACCATGAATACATTTGCGAAGCATCAAACGCAAAGTCAATAGCACTTATATTGCTACTAGTTACCGAAGTCCAATATCCACCGCTAGCATTAGCGTCCCAGGTGCCTCGAGTTGCTCTAGCTGGCGTAATATAACCTCCAAAAACAAGCTGATTTGGTAAACCTATAGCTATATTCTTTAATGTCACTTCGGGAGTAATCGCGCTAGAGAATAGAGTGTAGCTAGACCCATCTGTACCTAATGGTATCTTTTCAAACGGCTTATCTTTAGGTGCATAAAGATTTAACAGCCCATACAACCCATCCTTAATGAATGCTTTACCGCCAGTCGGCAACTCCCAACCTTTCGCACAAATGCTACCATTTACTTTCGTCTCATCATGCATAACCTGACTTTCTGTCACAGTTTGTGCTATTGTTGCCAACCACTGATAATAATTCCCCACTAGATAATGGCTATCATATATTTTGTTTACTGGGTCTATCGCCCAGCCAGCGGTCTTATAGAGATTCCCAGCTACGCCATCCTGCATATAAGATGCTTTAAAAGTGAATCCTGGATCAGATGCCGCTTTCCATCCACTGCTCGGTATTTCCAATACGATGCCATACTCAGTAAAACTAGATGATTCTATCCCCGGTATCAGATTACGAATCGTGTTAATATCGGTCAACCAATTTAAACCATTTTGAGCAATCTCTGACTGAATATGGAATAATTCGCTATTGGATGTATAAGGCTGCACAAACACATACTCCCCCTCATTCCAGCTGTAGCCAGCATTTTTACTTAGACAAGCCATC
>CANEKB010000093.1 GCA_947427985.1 uncultured Candidatus Saccharibacteria bacterium | reverse complement strand
GAGCGTGAGCGTTTCCCGAAAAGCATGATAGTAAAGCTTCTTAGGGAGAACATAAGAATACTCACCCAAGTTGAAGAAGGTCTAGAATTAATCTAAACCTAAGGATATATTAGCTTTTTCGTATTTATGTTATAATATATATCATGAACGAACCTATTCTTCAAAAATTCAAAAACAGCTCCTTCTTTAAAGAATTCCGTGAATTCATCAATCGTGGCAGCGTTATCGACCTTGCTATCGGTGTCGCCGTCGGTGGCGCTTTCACTGCTATCGTGAAATCCCTCGTTGACGACATCATCATGCCAATCACTAGCCTCCTCGCTGGTGGCCTCGACTTTTCTACACTTGCAATCGACGTCCCCAATATCTTCGGCGCCAATACCGTTGCCCATATTGCCTATGGTAACTTTCTTCAAAACGTCGTTAACTTTCTTATTATCGCGTTCACCATCTTCGTTATTGTCCGCGCCATGAACAAACTTAACCGCGCTAAAGACGCCGAGGCCGCCAAAACCGAGCAGAAACACATTGAGGCCACCGCCAAGGCTCAAGCCGAGGCTAATATCAAAGCCGAAGCCGCTGCAAAATCCAAAGATCCGGAAAAATCCGCCTAATTCCCTATTTTCTGAGTATCTTCGGTATCCCTAATCCCACAAAACGCCAACATAATCATAAACATCGCCAAATACATTGACTCGTAAATCATCAAAAATGTCAAAAACCACTCACCCTTCGTAAAGTACCCAGCAATACAAATAATCGCATAGACCACATATGACACACATAACGCGTGTGCTAAACGGCTTGCTTTCTTCCAACAAGCAATCAATGCCGCCTCCGACATCATTGCTATGAACATCATCCGTGAAGAAACTTCATGTAACCAAGTAATCAGATTCTTTTTACCATCAAAATCACAATATCCCGACGGGCAGAACGACAATGTCAGAAGCCCTGCCACCATCACCACAATCAGATAATAAAACAACCTTGGCATATCCCAAGCTTCACCTAATTTCCAGAGATATTTACCAAAAAATGCCGCCACAAAAAGGTTCCCAATCGTAAACAGCACTGCGCTCCAAGTCTCTAACCCAACATATTTACTAATTGAATAGTCCAGGTGGAATCCGTGCCCCAGCAAAGTGCTGTTCACGATAATTGCTGCAAATGATGTTACCAAAAACACTGCCAACGCCGCCGCAATCAAACCGCTATTCGGCAATTCTTTTTTTCTGATCCTCATATTTATTCCTCCGCCAATGTCATATTATAGCTTAACCGCACTAAATCTTCCAACTCTGCCTCCTCTAGCTGTCCACTCGGCACAATTTCTACCCCACCTCGCCCAAAATATCGACTTTCCATCACGGTCTCATAATCTTCTCGTAACTTTCGGCCCAACTTCCCATCACATCGCACTTCAATCGTCTTTGGCCTTATGACAAGAAAAACTTTCTCGTTTGGAGCAAGATACAAAACATCCGTTTCGTGCTCATTCTTTCGCTCTTTCGTTACCCACTCACCGATCCCGCTAATTTTCGCCACTTCTATCATTTCTGTTCCTTTATCATACCTAAATACCACTTTAATTCGTCAATACTCCCCAAAATATCGTCCAACGCCCGGTGATTTTCTTTCTTCATGAACTTCTTTTTCCATTTCCCCTCAAATACCACCTTCCAAGCACTCACATCCAACATCCGATAGTGCAATCTCTCCGCTACCCGTGGCCACTCTCGATCGATAAACTTCCGATCCTGATGAATTGAATTCCCCGCTAAAATCACCTCACTGCCAAAATACTTATCGATAAACTCTAGTAGTTCATCTTCGACCTCTTTTACGCTCTTACCAGTCGTATTTTGCTTGATCAACTCGTCTCGGCTTTCCGCATTCTTTTCCCAAAACTCTCCCACCATCCGTTCCTTCATTAGCGTCTCTGACACCTTTACCACCGCTGTCAACTCAGCCCTATCACCCGCCTTCGTCTCTACTGTTTCTAAGCTCCAATCCGTTGCAATTGCTGCCAATTCCAGAATCCGATCTTTCTCTGGATCTAGCCCCGTCATCTCTAAATCAATCCACAATAAATTCGCTTTTTTCATATCTGAACTTGATTATACCTTAATAATCTGTTCTTGTCGACTCCATCCCACCTTACAAAATCGTCACCCTTCCCCTACTTCACTACCCCTTGATTACTCTATGGCTAGACAACGGAGGGAGAAACCATATTCACGATACCATACGTCTGATGAATTTACAGCGGCATTATTAAAGTATAGATCATTAGTTCGTGAAAGATCGCTAGCAAAACTAGACCACCCATTGTGATGAAATCCGCTATAGTTCATCGTACTTCCTTTGTCGCTAAGCTTTGGATGAATTGCCCCGCTGCGGACGAACTCAAAGACTTTCCCCGTTCGGGCGAAACCTTAACATACTGTTAAGGTTTAGGAAATAGCTAACAGAGGTAGCATACTTCGTAATATCCTCAAAACCTTAACTGCTAGTTAATGTTTGGCTGAACAGTCTTCGTCCGCAGCGGGTTCTTACTGGTTTGGAATGGCCATACTAACAATGGTGGCTGGATGGGGTACTTAGCCAACTACTGGTCAGCACTCGCATATTCAAACGAACGCAATGCTTATTATCAATATATAATTCCAAACGCTGGTTATGGCGCACAAGCCTGGATCCGTGCCGCTAGCTTCTCCCTCCGCTGTCTAGCCATAGAGTAATCATAGGGAGGATGAATAGTGGGGCGCCAAGCGCCGTGTCACCAACTTGAGTATTACAATAAGCAGTAAAGG
>CANEKB010000092.1 GCA_947427985.1 uncultured Candidatus Saccharibacteria bacterium | reverse complement strand
GAGACTCCTGATCCAGATATGCCTGAAGTCCCGGATTTGCCAGAAACACCAGACCCTGAATCCCCAGACGTACCAGAAGTGCCAGACGTGCCGAGTGATACTGAAGATCCAGAGGTTCCTAGTCGTCCTAGCCTGCCTAACACTGACCTAATTGATGACGATTTGGTCTACCTTCCGCCTCTCGGCGAGGTTACCTTTGTGCCAAATACAGGCATCATCAGTACCGTTATCCCAGGCCTCTTAGGAGATGATTTTGCTGAGGTTGTTCTCTCACAGACGTTTATCTTAGTCGTTCTCTTCGTTTTCGCTGGCAGCTTTGCTATTTATTTCAGGACACGAAAGGTCCTCACTCCTGCTGCTAGTGCTCGCATCGCCACGAAGACCTCTAGGTTTGCGAAGTCCACATCTAATACCGTAAACGCGAACAACTCGAAGAAGTCCTCCCAAAAATCCCTTAAGACTACCGCCTCAGTCGTAAAGCCTACCTCGCAGAAAACGGCTAAGACCATCGCTAAAACGCCAAAAAAGACCACTAAGCCTAAATCTTCTAAGGCTAGCACTACTGCAAAGGTGAAGAAAACGACCAAAGCTTCTAGGAAGTAATAGCACGGGATTTTTCTCCAGCTATTCACTTTTTCTCCCACTTCTCAATCCTGTGTTATAATAATCCTAGAACTTTACGATTTGCTACGTCTAAAATTACGGTAGTTTCTGTATTAATCCTTGCATCAAATCCGCCGTACTTTTAAGGTCCGTATGTATTTGTAAGTGTTCAATAACAGGTTGCCCGAATGGCGGAATTGGTATACGCGTTCGACTTAAAATCGAATGGAGAAATCCATATGGGTTCAAGTCCCATTTCGGGCACCACCGTTTTTTTGGAGGAATTATTTACATGAAAAACTCGAAGATCACTCATAAAATTACCCAAGGTATGTACATCTTGACGGTGCCGGGTGGCGGCTGCGTGGTCGATGCGGTTTCGCGCGTCGGTGGCAGTGGCGACCAGGCGCTGGTCGCCGTCGCCGTCGCGAAGACTAACCACTCGCATAAGCTGCTCAGCGAAAATGACAAATTCGCTCTCTCGGTGCTCGGCGAAAATGCGGACCCGGAGCTCATCCAGACTTTTGGCTTCAATTCCTCGAAAGACATTGATAAATGCGCCAAATGCCAGACCGAAGAAGTCGCTGGTGTGCCAGTAGTGAAGGATTCACTCGGATACATGGTGTTTGAAAAATTTGACGCGATTGACAACGACACCCACACGATCTATATCGGGAAGCTTGTCGAAGCAGACGTCTTTGATGATAAAGTTACTCCAATGACTTATGCTTATTACCAAGAGCACAAAGATGAGCTTACGAAGACTACTACGACGCAGGGCAAAACCGCTTGGGTTTGTACGGTCTGTGGCTACGTTTACTATGGCGACGAAGTGCCAGATGACTTTATCTGCCCACTCTGCGGCCTCGGCAAGGCATATTTCAAGAAAAAGGAAGATTAAGTCCTCAAAAGATAAATAAAGCCGTCCGGTCCTGGGCGGCTTTGTTGGCTATAGCTCACAAGAAAACAAAAACCTCAAAAACCGAGAATCTCTAAGCCCATTCAGAAAACTATCTAAACTCATCAAAAAACCTCTGACAGATCAGAGGCTATTTTTTTATTGCACATTCAACCACCCAGTGCTTAATTTTTACGAGCTACGGGCGACCCTCAACGTCAGATCTCGTCCGAACTCTTATTACTATTTTATCACGCCCATGTTTATCGTCAAGCTTGTTTTTTCGCAAAAATTAGTCCTAATTAAAATGATTTTTCCACAAATCCGCCCCTGTAAAACCCCAAAAACCGAACACCTACCTATTGACAAAAAGCATAAGCTGTGCTACAATTAAGGTATGCGCATGGTAGCGTATTTTTCACCATGCTCATGGTTCTTTTAGAACTAGTAAAGTTTGTTTCGTAAAATAGTCATTTTAGCATTTTTCAGACATGACCTTATGACTAAGACATATGAAGACGAAAGGGGCACATATTATGAATCTTTTCTCCAAGAAGAAAAAGGACGATGAACCGTGGAACAGCGTCGAAAAGACCAGTGCTCAGGTACGCGACTCCGACCGGTGGCTGACGTCGGAAGATGAGGCCTGGATCGAGAGCGTCCTAAGCGCGCCGGTTTTTCGTACGCGCCTGGATAAAATCAACTTCCGCCTGGAAAAGAAAGAACCCGAGGTCTGGAAAATTTATGGCGAAACTGGACAGGAATTATACAGTCTGTGTGACTATTATGGAGATGATTCGTCCACTATTGCCGAGAACTTTGTCCGAGATGTGGTGCGTACCGTCGAGGGCAAGGAGGTCCTACAAGGCTTCGAAGCTCTCTATCGCCGCGCTATCGCTCTGGGCTGGGAAATGATGCTTGAGGACATCTATCCGGCAAGCTCAGCTGAGACTTCAGTAGAAGTCGAGCGCCCGGTGGACTATGATTTCGGCTGCGATAGCGACGATTACCAGGCTAATGTCACCTATCCGCTCAGTGCGTCCGGCTTGCGCCAATTCGTGCTGGACCTTACCGATGAGGAAGTCTGGCGGAGCTTGATACCGTACTTTGACGACATCGACCAGCTGGGCTGGCGCATCGTCAAGGATACTGGCAAGTTTGTGCTCTATACGAACCTCGCCTGTTATGAGCGAGTGCTTCATCCGGATCAAGTCGAATGGCTGGCCAAAATGGTCGACACCAAGGGTCTGAGCGAGGATCTGCTTGGCACTATGCTTTTGACACCTCCCGACCAACTAGCTAATCAACTCACTTAAACTGCAACTTTGCTAGCTCGCCCCGG
>CANEKB010000091.1 GCA_947427985.1 uncultured Candidatus Saccharibacteria bacterium | reverse complement strand
ATCGCAAATAAAGAGAAGACCTACCTTTCCCCATCAGTAGCGCGCAATATTGGTCTAAAAAAAGCGGCTGCGCCATACGTAATGTTCTGTGATGCAGACGACTACTATGAGCCCGAGATGTGTCAAAAGATGTACGAAGCAATCTCGAAACATGACGCAGATTTAGCAGTATCAGAGATTAATGTAATATATCGGGCACACCGCGAAATGAAAGTGAGCGATGACCATTATTATACGCTAAAATATTCTGGGATGAAGACGGTGACAGGCGATGTCGTGATGAATACGGACTTCGCGCCAGTGAATAAGATTTTCAAGAAAGAACTAATTGATGAATATAGTCTAGAGTTCCCAGAAAATCTAAAATATGAAGATGCTTATTTCTGTTCGGCTTATTTTTGCGTGAGTAAGAAGGTCTATTATATAAACGAACGATTATATAATTACGTGCGGCATGCAGGAAGCATTATGTCGCAAACTTGGTCGGACGATAAAAACACAGATTACGCAATAGATCATCTAGAGATTGCATTTAAATTATACGATTTTTTGGCACAGTACGGCCTACTAGACAAATATCCGCAGCTTTACTGGCGGATTTTCGAAAGCTTCTTACGTTTCGCACTAGTAAATAGCAAATCGCGCGAACGAGTAAAGCAGGTCCGAGCAATGGCGAAGGATTTTATTGCAAAACATGCGGATTATTTCGCAGAAGCAGGAATAGGAACACGCGAGGCAATTCAGAAATTCTGTAGCGCCGGCCCACATATTAATATAGTACAGCTGAAGCGGTTCTTGATTAGATTAATGCCGACCTATCGCTTAGAAGTAGCAAATATCCATAGTCTACAAGCGCTGAGGAATCGAAGCCAACAGGTTTACCAAGAAATCACTGAGTATTTATCTAATCTTTAGAGTTTTCAGATTTTGCCTGAAGGTTTTCAGCAATACAGTAGCGAGGGCGGGCTTTGGTCTCGCTGTAGATTTTACCGATATACTCACCGATAATGCCAAGAAAGAAAGTTTGCATACCGCCCATCAGCCAGATAGAGCAAACTATAAAGGTCCAGCCCTGAACGGTTTGGCCTAGCATGTTAACAATGAGTGAATATAGCAGTACGACAGCACTAAGAGCAGTAATAACACAACCAAGAACCGCGATGACCCGCAACGGTTTAACACTAAACGAGGATATCCCGTCCCAAGCGAAACCAAGCATTTTGGTAAGAGGGTATTTAGATTTACCGGCAAAGCGTTCTTGACGTTCGTAATAAACAATATCCGAATTGTACCCAATGAGCGGGAAGATACCACGAAGGAAAAGGTTAACTTATTGATAACGCTCAAGCTCGTTGAGAACTTTATTACTAGTGAGGCGATAATCGGCATGGTTAAAGACGATATCAACGCCCATGAGTTTCATAAACTTATAGAAACCTTCGGCAGTAATACGCTTAAAGAAAGCGTCTTTCTTGCGTGATGAGCGCACGCCGTAAACAATTTCGGCACCAGCTTGATATTTTTTAAGCATTTTGTCGATAACATTAATATCGTCCTGGAGATCGGCATCCATACTAATAATAATATCAGCGGACTGTTTAGCGGTCATGAGACCAGCGAGTAGCGCGTTTTGGTGGCCACGATTACGCGACAAAGAAATGCCGGTAAAATATTGCGGATAGGCTTGATGTAGATCCTTAATAAGCGACCAAGTCCTATCTTTACTGCCATCATTAACAAAAAGGATACGGCTCTGTCTGGATATCACGTCATTCTTAATAAGTGAAGTTAGCTTTTCACGAAGGCAATCGGCAGTCTTCTGGATAACTTCTTCCTCATCGTAGCACGGAATAACGATATAGAGAGTTTTTGCACGGCTCATGATTGCGTCTCCTTTCTGGCAGTAATTTTACTAATTCCACAAGCGGCAAGGATAATAACAACTACCATAGCTTGTAAAACATAACGCCACATAACCTCTACCAACAATGAAGCGGCAACCAAACCGCAAAAACATAGGCAAAGAAAGAATAAAGTTTGATCGTAAGAGTGATTAGCTCGTAGGCTAGATACCAAGAAGAAAAAGGCCAGGCAAAAGAGAGTAGCAAACAAAGCTACACCAAGCCCGTGTAACAGTTGGTAAAGTACGTGGTCAGTACCAACATTATAAGCTTCCCCGAAAGGCCAAGCAATAGTATTATTCTGATCAATAAGGAAGACCTGAGTCTTATGAAGAAAATGAATAATAAATTGGAGAGGGTTCATAGCAAAATAACGGTTAATTCCCTCCTTGAAAAAAGTAGACTGAATCTCTACGAGGTTAGGGTTGGCGTCATTACCATAGACCAGCTCGCCAAATCGAGCAGAATCAGCCCGGTTCCAGCGCCCCCAAGATTCGTAATTTGCGCCGAGCATAAAGTTCCAGCCAACGCCAGTGCCGCCAGGAACATGATAGGAGTTGAGATGTTGATAGCCAAAGTCTATGAACTTCGCTCCAGCAAAACTACTAAAAAACATAATAACTAAACCAATGATAGTTGGAACGGTTTTTTGAAAACCCTGCTTAAATTTAGATAAAACGTTAAACAAGAATATAACCACAACAGCAATGGCAATAACGGTAAAAATAGGGCGAAAGCTATTGCCGACAGCGACAGTGAGTCCAAATAAACAAGCGAAAAGGCAAAAGAGACGCAAGTTTTCTTTCTGGTAGAATTGATATGTATAGTAAGCAATGAGAATAGCTGATAACACAAGGGTATTCGTAACAATCATAGACATTCCAACACCACAGTAAAGAATTTCGATGGGATTAATAAGCCAGATGATAGATCCAATCATCGCAGCGCGTTGACCTTTCCAGCTTCTCAAAAGCAAGTATAGACATAGCATGGAAACAAGGTCAAAGAGAAGGTTAGAAATGAGAATAGCGAAAAGATTCTGACCAAAGATACGCATAAACAAAGACAATGTCACCGAGTAGGCCATAAGGAGCGGAAAGAAAGCTTCATATAAGGCGGTATCACCTTGCATTGGCTCACCACGCGCAAGTTCACGGGATACTTCC
>CANEKB010000090.1 GCA_947427985.1 uncultured Candidatus Saccharibacteria bacterium | reverse complement strand
AAAAAAGTCAATACCAAAACCCTAAATTGAACCCCAAACCAAAATCTCCCCATTCCGAAGAACAGGGAAATTTTTGTACCTAAAATATAATCCGACGTGCTGTTAAGCTTTTTTCTTCAAAGTCAAGAAACCGTTGCGGGGGTTCTCGTTGACAACACGGTCTTCTGGCAGATCACACGGGGTGCCCTTACCACCTTCTTTAGTCTTGGTGAAGAAGTAAATCGTCTGTGGTTTACCGCCACGGAGAGTAACTTCAGATTTGTGCAGGTAGTAAGTAACGCCCTTGCTGTTGGTGTGTTCGTAGGCCATTAGGGTTCCTCCTTAAGTTATTATACCCCTATATTATTCCGAATAAAATCGAGTGTCAAGGGATTTCCGGTACTTTACCCCAAAAATCTTACGCTTTTCCTCTAGTCAACAGGGAAGACTATTGTAAAAATTACAACCCCTATTTATCAAGGAAAATCAACGAAATTGTTAGCACTAGCCAAATTCCTAGGCGCACTACAATAATTGCAAACAGTATCAAGCAAATTAGTACCACCCACCCCGTTACCGTTGGTGCCCAGATCGGTGAGGCATAGTTTTTGCGATAAAGCTCTGTCGATGGTATACTCGCTGCAATCGTAGTTGAACCTAGTTCTTCCGCGGCCGGAAACTTCTCTAACTCTCGCGTCCAACACTCAAGATAAGCATTCCAGCCACTATTCACTCCTTCCGCTCGACAAATGTTTGTCACGATTTGGTAAATATTGCCATTTGGGTTTGAATCATCGGTCAGACTTTCCTCCGCTGCCCGGATTGCTGCCTCCGCCGCCCGTTGATAGGAATATTCCAGATAAAACGGCCCCGTTCCAAAAGTCACTTCTTGTACGCCATTGCTCTCGGTCACGTTTATCACCATATGCGAAAAGGTATAGTCCTGTAACCGTGCCAAATTTTCCTCTAGCGCTTCCAGATCACCCGCTTCATCCGCTACTAGTACAGCAGCCCTTAACTCGGTCATGCGTAAATGTTCAAACCGCAACAAAGTTGCCGCCAAAAACGCCAGTGGCACCAACACTACTGCCAGCTGCCATGTCCGCACGGTTTTGAATTTCCGTAAGAATTCCCGAATCTTGTTCGATTTTTTACCACCCATGTATTATAATTGTAGCATGAAAATCTATATTTCTGGAATTTCTGGTACTGGCATGGGGCCGCTTGCTCTCATGGCCAAAGACGCCGGCCTTACGGTTTCTGGTTCAGATCGCGCCCCGGGCGCCGTCACAAATGAGCTAGTAAACGCTGGCATAAAAATTTGTCTTGGCGAACAGGATGGCGAATTCCTCAGAGCCCGCGTCAAGGACGAATGTGTTGATTGGTTTGTTTATACTTCTGCTCTTCCGCCCGATCATCCCGAAATCCAGATGGCAAAAAAACTCAAACTCAAAATTTCCAAACGCGACGAGCTAATTTCCTACCTCATTAAAAAACTCAAACTCAAGATGGTTGCCGTTGCTGGCACGCACGGCAAAACCACAACCACCGCCATGATTATTTGGGGGGCAAAACAACTCGGCTTACCTATTTCATATCTCATCGGTACAACTCTGCCTTTTGCAGAAGCTGGCCATTATGACCCCGATAGTGAATACTTTATTTATGAAGCCGACGAATATGACCGTAATTTCCTCAGCTACAAACCCTGGCTTGCTGCCGTCACTACTGTCACTTATGATCATCCAGATATCTATCCAACAGAGCAAGACTATCGTGATGCTTTTCGCCAGTTTGAGCGCCAAAGCCAACAGGTTCTACATGGCGATGAAGTAGCGGCTGATGTTACTTTGGCCGGGGAAGCGCGCCGCTATGATGCGACTCTCGCCATTGACGTTTTACAGCGCATGCTTCCTGCCCCTAAAGGCATCAAAGGCTTGACCTCTCGTTTCTTTGATAAACGCCGTAAACAAATCACTGAAGTTATCAATCAATTCCCGGGTGTTGGTCGACGTTTCGAACAAGTTTCTGAAGGGTATTATTCGGACTATGCCCACCATCCCGAAGAGGTCGCTGCCACTGTCGAAATTGCTCGCGAGGAGGCTGAGCGTCGCGGCTTGCGCGGCGTCGTAATAGTTTACGAACCACACCAGAATACTCGTCAGGCCGAGATGATTGACGCCTACGCTGACGCCTTTACTGGCGCTAGTAAGGTTTATTGGCTACCTACCTATCTCACTCGCGAAAATCCCAAACTCAAGATTTTTACTCCAGCCGATTACATTTCGCGTCTTAGTAATAAAAAAGTCGCCGAACCAGCCGAACTAAATGATGAGCTCGCTGCCGCTCTCACTAAGTGGCACGACAAAGGCTACCTTGTTTTGCTTATGACTGCGGGTCCAGCTGACCTTTGGCTGCGCAAGCTAGTTTATGCTGGTAACCAAGAATCGGCAATTGTAGATAGTGCGCATGCAACCCGTATAAATCAAGGAGGTGCTTAATGCGACGCTTCGCTCTCCTAACACTAGGTATCATGTCTGTGGGTTTTTTTTCTATGTCGCTAGTTTTTTTCTCTCAAACAGCCTTAGCTGAGCCAAACTCATCTTCTGATCCGGCTCTCGCTCCTGAGCGACTCGCTCATATTTCCGAAAACTGTACCTTTATCAAGCAAGCACTCACGCAACTTCAGCGCGCCGATTCTCGTACTCGAACCTACCTTGGTTCTTTCTATGAAACGGTAGCAAATAATTTTCTTTCACCTATCAATCTTCGCCTTGTCAAGAACAATCGCCCCGCTCCCGACTTAATGAATATCCAGTCTGATTTTTCTATCGCCCAAACGTCTTTCCGCAACCGATACACCAACTATATGCGCGACCTCGAATCCTTGATCGGTACCGACTGTAAGGCTCGCCCCGAAGAATTCGCCACTCGCCTTAACGCCGCCCGCGACAGTCGCGCTAGCCTGCATGAATCTGTCGTTAGTCTCAATCGGCTTATTTCCGAGCAGGGGGCTGCTGTTCGTAAGCTCCAGGAGAGTCTCCATGACTAAAGGTTCTCGTAATCTCGTTATTCTCGGCAGCGTCGCTTGCCTTATAGCTGCTGTCACGACT
>CANEKB010000089.1 GCA_947427985.1 uncultured Candidatus Saccharibacteria bacterium | reverse complement strand
ATCAACCAGCAGTACTCACGCATGAACCAGTAATCGTTTTTCTTGGCCATGGTGACTTAGACTCCGAAGGAATTTTTCAGCTCATCCGTAAAAATGATACTGCAACTGATTGGAGCTCCGAGCTTAGCGATTCCGACCTCCGCATCAAAACCTCTCTTTTCGCCAAACAAAACCAAATTTATCGCGCCGAATGCGCCACCACTGGAATTCGCTACATCGATACGAGCCAAAATCGCTCCGCAGTTCTTGCACGTTTAGCACAAGAAATCCTCCGAAATCTCTAAAAATCATTTACATCTCTAAACTTTTGTGATAAAATACTAACTATTATGGCAAAGAAGAATAACACTAAACGCAAGCTCGTCGGCTTGGTTTCTGAGGAGTCCGGCATTCGTGCTTACTACACCAAGAAGAACACCATGAATACTCCCGATAAGTTGAGCCTTCGGAAGTATGATCCAGTTCTTCGGAAGCACGTCGTCTTCACCGAGACCAAAAAGAATCTCGGTCGCAACGAAGTCAAAGAGAAGAAGCGCTAAAATCGCCACGAGGGAACGAAAAGGTGTTGTAAAAACTACAACACCTTTTCTCGTGTGCCGAAATGCTGGCAAATTACTCAATAACCAATTTACGACTCTTCTTGCGCTTTTGGGGTTTCTGAATATTCTCAGCTTCCTCATTTGCGTCACCCACCAGCTCCGCCTCTGTCATATCATCGACATTGTCTTCCATTTCCGACAGCTGACGCGACATCCGCTCAGCTAGAATCTGCTCTGCCGCTCTCGTCTCAGCATCTTTCCCGGCCTCTTCCTCAAACCCCGACTCACCCTCCTCATCTGGAAAAACCGATGCCCAGTCCGTCGTATTCCAGACCAAATCATCCCACTCTGGTATCGCATCTTCGGCCTCGTCATTCAAGATAGCCTGTTCGGTCGCCGCATTAGCCGCAATCGCATCCGCCACCGTCACAGTTTGCTTGCGCTCGGACTTTGGCACACGCTTTACTTTAATCGAAAAATCCTCCGTCTCTGGCGTCGTAACTTTGCCATCTGCTTGTGCTGTAAGCTTTGGTGGTTTTGGTAATTTTTGCAGGACCCGGTCACGCAAAATCTTCTGTACTGCCTCAAAATGCTGCACCTTTTCTTCACTCAGGTCCAGCAAATAATCTAATGCCGTCAACCGCGCAAAGTCTTCATAAAGTTTCTTGTCCTTCGTGCGTAAAACTTCATCCCTAAGAGCATAAAGCGACTTTTGCAATTCAATCTGTTGCACCGAACTCAACCATTCTGGCGGTCGATAGTGAATATCCTTACCGAGCACCAGGCCATCTACTCCCACTTTTGCCCGCTCTGGTCGAATGCTTACAGAAGTCTTTACGCTAACTTGTACGCGTGGCTGCATAGCTATAATCATCTCCGACGCATTCAAAAACTTATTATTCGGATCTTTTTGCCAACTCTGAATTAGCTCGTCAAAGAAACGCACCACCCCTACATCTCGATATTTACGAAAAATTGAAGTATCTAGACAGATGTTTAACAAATTACCCCTGAGAGCCTCAAGCTCCAACTCCTTTTGACACTTACGCGCCGAGAAGATGTAACGTCCACTTGGTTTCTCAGTGGTTTTTATGCTTGGAGATGTAGACACGGGCGTTGTAGTTGTTTTGGCCATTCCGCGCACAAATTCCGCCGCTGTTGCCTTACGGCGACCAGCACGCATAGTTTCCATTATCATCTCGCCTGGCTTTGGCTCCACAAACTCTGTTTCAGATCTCACCTCCTCAACCATAATCAGACGCTCAGCCTGCAAAATCGCCTGCGAGAACTTGGTATTTTCCGCAATTACTCGCAAATTTGGACAATCTTTTACTTCAAAAACCTGGTTGGTGCTTCGATAATCCAATATCTTCTCCATCGACCCCGCAAGCACCCCCTTAAACTTTGCTTTTTCGGCATAGGCCGCAATTTTATCATGATAGATCAATTCTGGCATTGCCAATACTTCTGGTTCCACCCCAAAGATTCGCGAAAAAATCTTCCGCTCGGCCTCCATCTGCGACTCAAATTCCGCCTCATCATAGAAAGAGCTCAACGAATAATCATACGGGCAAGCCACTAGTTCAACATTGCCTAGATTCACCAATTTGCGAAGTCTTCGAATCAATTCCGGATCCCATTTTTCCGCCTGTTCCAGCCATAAACCCGAAACACCTAGCGAGAGATGCAATTTTGGATATTTTTGCGTGTTGCGCTCCAAAATCGCAAACAACGGCTGATATTCAATCCGATTCGTCTCCCGAAACTCCGCTTCAATCCCAAAAATTTCCGTATCAATCTCATCAATCGGCTTTAAATCATAAGCACGGTGTAATCGGAAAAATAGCTGTACTGCTCGCATTAAATACCTCTCTAGTTACCTTAAGTATATCAAATTAGAGTTCGAGGGTCAATGTCAATCCAACCAAACTCTAACGCAAGCTAGAGCCCTACACTACTCCGCGCAGAGCAAGACCGGCGCCACGGAAACCGTTAGCCTGGGCGTGGACATTACCGGTCCACGCACCCAGGCTGCGCCCGTAGGGAGCTGAGCCAGCCGTACCAGGCCACCAGTAGCCATACGTCGTACGTACGGTGAGGTAGCCGTAGGAACGGTGATAGAGGCCAGTACGCAGGAACTGGAGAGGCCATTCATTAATACGGTTGTAGTTGGGGGTGCTGGCGCCCGATAAGCAATCACGAGATGCTTTCGTTTCGCCTCTTTTTATAAATTTTATTACAAGCTTTACAAGTGATTTCCATCTCATAGCTAGTCACTTTTTTGTCCAATATCGTAATCAAAGGACTATTATCTCCAAGACAACAAAATCTATTTTTGACAATGGTCAATTCGTCATTACACTCTTGCCCCATCTTGCTATCCACAAAATCCAATATTACTTTCCCCTGGCTCCCACAGTTACATCTGTAACTTAATTTTAACCTATCATAAGTCGCATAGCACAAATAGCCTATATTCTCATTACATTTATCACAATACATCCAACCGCCATAATTAGTCGCCAACCTTGTACTCACTAACTCCTTATTGTTTACTACTCTCGCCATGACTTTACTTCCTCCCAAATCATAATTTTTTATTAAAAAGTTGTTTTAGCGTT
>CANEKB010000088.1 GCA_947427985.1 uncultured Candidatus Saccharibacteria bacterium | reverse complement strand
ATTAAGCGACTAAGGCAAAGATATAGTCAACATTCACTTCGGCCTGGCGAACAAGATCAATTTCAAAGACTAAATCATCGTCAATAGCTTCACTATCGCTTCGGTCATTTGGTCGCCTAATAGTATTATAAAGATCCAGATATTCACTCTGATAATCCTGGAGGTCTCGCGGCGGGAAAATGTCGTCTTGCTCGAAAGCATCAAACGATGTGAGAATATTGCGCATGCGGAGAATTTTACCAAAAAGTCCGATGAAATCTTTTTGATTTTGTTCACCTTCAATTTGCATACCGATTGGAAATTTCTCCGTAAGCTCGGAAACTAATTCGCGATAGCCTGACTTATGTTCGCCATCTTCTTCATAGCCATCGAAATAATCGCGATAGCCACGCAGAAGTACAATGCTACTAGCGTCGCGATCGCCAAAAAGCCCGATTGCCTCGTCTACTTTTTCTGCTAAGTTACTGCGGAAACATACAATGTTGCCAAACTGCTTGACTGAGTTCAGAATGCGATTCGTTCGCGAGAAGGCCTGAATCAAACCGTGCATCCTCAGCTCCTTATCGACCCATAGAGTATTCAGTGTTGTTGCGTCGAAACCGGTCAAGAACATATTAACGACGATAAGTAAATCGATTTCGCGATTTTTGACCCGTAGAGAAAGATCTTTATAGTAATTCTGGAAGGATTCGCTAGAAGTATCATAAGCTGTATTAAAATCCTTATTATAATCAGCGATGACGGATTCTAGAAAACCACGCGAGCTGCTATCAAGGGCCGAGGTATTAAAATCTTCATCCGGGAAAATATCATCAGGGTCGTCTTCGTTGGCAGCAAAGCTGAAAATTGTTGCGATTTTCAGGCCGCTATTCCTTTCGGCGAGCTGTTTCTTGAACTTGCTGTAATATTTTATAGCAGCCGGGATCGAGGCGACCGCGAAGATTGAGTTGAATCCATTCATGCGCCCCCTAAAAACCTCGCGCTTTGAATCATCGCCAGACTTCACGACGTCGGCTATATTTGTCGTTTTATTGAAGGTATAGAACTGATTGCGTTTCGTTTTTTGATCGAAATGGTCGAGTATATACCTCGTGACCATAGATATTCGTTCGTCAGCAAGCAGTGCGCTCTCGCGATCGATGCTACTGATCTGCTTATCATCGATATTGTCTTTTTCACGGAAGGTGGTAATATAGTCGATCCGGAATGGCAAAACATTCTTGTCGTTGATTGCGTCAACGATAGTATAAGTGTGCAGTCGGTCTCCAAAGGCTTGCTCTGTAGTGCGCAGGGTTGGATTTCTGCCGCTGCCGGCATTGGTGGCGAAAATTGGAGTGCCGGTGAAACCGAAGATATGGTAATTCTTGAAGGCTTTAGTAATCTGGGTGTGCATTTCGCCAAACTGAGAGCGATGGCATTCATCGAAGATAATGACGGCGTGCTTATCATAAACGTCATGCGCCTTGTTTTTCTTGATAAAGACCCCTAGCTTTTGGATCGTGGTAACAATGATACGGTACTTCGGGTCTTCTAGCTGCTTCTGGAGCACGCGAGTGGACGTGTTGCCATTCGCAGCGCCTTTCTCGAAACGGTCATACTCTTTCATAGTCTGATAATCAAGGTCTTTGCGATCGACAACAAATAAGACTTTATCTATATACGGCAGCTTCGTCGCGAGCTGGGCAGTCTTAAAACTGGTTAGCGTTTTGCCAGATCCAGTAGTGTGCCAAATGTAGCCGCCGGCATCGATAGTCCCTAACTTCTTATAGTTCGTAGAAACTTCTATGCGGTTGAGAATTTTTTCGGTAGCAACAATCTGGTACGGGCGCATCACGAGCAACTTATTATCTGTGTCGAAAACGCAATATCTAGTCAAAATATTCAAGATTGTATGCTTAGAAAAGAATGTTCTAGTAAAATCAACGAGGTCGGGGATGGTTTTATTCTGCGCATCTGCCCAGAAGCTTGTGAACTCAAAACTATTACTGGTCTTTTTGGATTTCTTGCGACCGTTTTCGCTAAGTTCTTTGATATGACTCTCGCGGGTAGTATTAGAATAATATTTCGTATGCGTACCATTGGAAATAACAAAAATCTGGATATATTCAAAAAGACCGCTCCCAGCGGAAAAACTTTCGTTAATATAGCGCTTGATCTGATTAAAGGCTTCGCGCAATCGCACACCGCGACGTTTAAGTTCGATATGGACAAGCGGAAGGCCGTTTACTAGGATCGTAACGTCATAACGGTTGTTCTGTTCGGCACCGTCCGACTTGCTGACAGAATATTGATTAATAACTTGTAGGCGGTTGTTTTGAATATTTTTCTTGTCGAGCAGGCGAATATTACGAGTTGAGCCATCGTCGAGGCGAAAGGCGATTGCCGTGTCTGAATCTTGGATTTTACGAGTCTTTTCTACGATACCTTCGGAAGCACTGACAACATGCTCGGAGAAAAATCTTTGCCATTCATCATTAGAGAAAACAAAATTATTGAGTTTTTCGAGCTGAATGTGCAAGTTGTCTTCTAGGTCATGTTGATTATGAATCGGGAGATATTCGTAACCCTGTTCTTGCAGGTTATCTATCAATTCTCGCTCTAAATCCGCTTCGCTCTGATATTCTTTGTTTTTACGGGGTGCAGGTTTATACTCGGCAAGAACGGTGGAATATTTACTTTCGGCGACGATGTTTAGATTGGTCATGCATATATTATATCACAATAAACCCAATGAACTCCTCGAGTTACATATAGCAAGCTAAGTTCATGGAAGAGTATTCAGATGCCCCATTTATAATCACCCAAAAACTTATTAAAGAATGCTACGAACAGCTCCGTTCCATGATCGTCAACTTTCTTATCATCAAGTTCCATTAGTCTATCATGCGAATAAAAATTCAATAATTTTATGAGTTCCTTCCTTCCGCTTAGATCCCTACTCAGGCAATCACTCCACTTACTGCATCCAAGAAATACCGCAGTCTTCTCTAGAACACTTCTAAACATATTAAAATGTATCTTCTTAATTTCGCCGTCATCGTCTAAAGTATTTTTGATTGTCTTTAGCGCGTCCAGATGATATCCGAATGGAGACTCGTTTTGGAGCGTTAATGCATATGTATTGTTGTCATTACTTAGCCTAAAACAGTTTTTGTCTTTCCCTATCTCCGAAAACAAAATATTATAAAGTAGACGGCTATGGGTAGTTATGAGTACGCCGAAGCTCTCACCTCCGCTCCTTATTTCCGATACTTTATTTAAAATGACATTCCTAAT
>CANEKB010000087.1 GCA_947427985.1 uncultured Candidatus Saccharibacteria bacterium | reverse complement strand
TGGTGGAGTAACAGGGATTCAAACCCTGGACCTCCGCCTTGCAAAGGCGGCGCTCTAATCAGCTGAGCTATTACCCCATAACATATTAAGATGTGACGCTACGGTCACAATCTAGAGTTGTAGGTAAAATTTGTCAGATTGGTAATTTCTTCGAACGAAGCGCGCCTTACCGGCGAGCAAGAGAGAAAAATTGCCAAGATGGCGGATTTTAACACAACGAATGGTGGGGATATGTGGACTTGAACCACAGACCTCGTCATTATCAGTGACGCGCTCTAACCAGCTGAGCTATATCCCCGTGAAACGAAGGATATCGAAACTATCCCTATTTTACTCCACTCCTCCGATAAAATCAAGCCTTAAACTATCTCTACGGCCGAAAATTATAATAAGTCCAGCCATTTTGCAGTACCACGCCTCGCGCCTTGGCCAACTCCGACACTGTTAAAAACTCATACCCTTGCGCCCTCAAGTCATCAATTATCCCTGGTACCGCATCCACCGTCGTAGCGTGAATATCATGCATTAACGCAATCGCTCCATCATACGCTGCGCCCACCACATTTGCCCTCACTGTCGCTGCATTTCGATATTTCCAATCTTCCGGATCAATCGACCACAAAATCAGGGGTTGCGCCAAATTGGTTCGCACACTATCATTCACTGAGCCATACGGTGGCCGCGTAAAGGCTGGCGAATGTCCCAAAATATTTATAAAAATCTGGTTCATTGTTGCAGCTTCTGCTTGTATACCCGCTGAGCTCAACTTCGTCTGTTGATTATGGTATGGCGTATGGCTACCAACTTCGTGCCCTTCCGCTTCCTCGCGTTGCAATAACGCTGGATTCCGCTCCGCCAAGTTCCCCAACACGAAAAATGTCACTTTCACATTCTTCTCTTTCAGGATATCTAACAGTCGACTCGTAGTCGCCGCCGATGGGCCATCATCAAACGTTAACGCAATCAGTTTCTTCCCAGTTGCGCTATCTGGCACCTCTACTGGCTTTTTTGGAGGTACCACTGTTACCGTACCAGGATTCTCTGGGCTTTCCGCTGGTTTTTCCTCCGGTGTCTCCCCTGGATTCTCTGCGCCCTGATTCTCGCCCGATTGTCCCCCCTCTAGACTATCGTCCCCATCCTGTTTATCATTATTAGTCTTCTCTTCGTTCGATTCCGTCGTTCCCGCCACCTGTGACGAGTCATTTGATCCATGTACTAAGCTTGCTACGCCAAATCCCCCTAACGTCACCCCTATCACCAACAAGACCGCCGCCGCAAACTTCAGCCACGGGTACGAAACATTCATCTTATGCCAAAAGCCACATCGCTTCCTTTTTCCGTCAGTATCTTCCGTCGCAGCCTGTTGCTCTATCGTAGTCCGCTGCTCCACCTCAGTCTGTTGCTCTGTCGCATTCGCTACATCTTCATCGTCATCCTGCTCAGCAAAATTTTCCGCCGCTTCACCACCCAACTCCACCTCCGTCAACCGAAACAGCTGCTCCTCTTGCGTTTTTTCTTCTGACTTCTGGTCAGTTTTAGCATAAGAATCTTGGTTTTTTCTCTCCTTTTCCCTGTTTGACTTTTTTGACTCTTGGTCATTTTTCTTCGCCATTTTTATTTCCCCTCCAACACGCACTGCCGCGCCCATTCATACATCGCAATTCCTGCCGCTACGCCCACGTTCACCGACCTCGTCGAACCAAAGCTCTCAATTTCCCGCACATCGTCTGCATTATTTAACGCTTCCGTAGTTAATCCATCACCCTCACTGCCGAACAAAAGCGTTGTTGCTTGAACAAATTTTTTACTCACTAGTGGTTTTACTCTGTCAGTATTATTTTCAATCGCTACAACTTCCTGACCACGCTGCTTTTGGTCAGCCAAGAACCCCTGTAAATCCGACCAATATACCACCTCGAGATATTTGTCCGTACACATTGCCCCACGCCGATTATATTTCTTTCGTCCAATAATGTGGACCTTCCTTGCATTAAAATTATTCGCGCTCCGCACAATAGTACCAACATTAAAATCGTGCCCTACGTTCTCAATCGCCACTTCCAACGCATTACGCTTCTCAGCCAAATCGTCAAAAACCGCTTCATTTGCCATCCCCTTGTACTGATCGCGCAAATTTCGCGTATCTCCCTGCAAAACGCCGGTATCATCTGCCCTTGTTTCTAGCCCGACTTTCTTGGTTTTCTCTGTTTCTTTTAGTAATACCATACGCTAATTATAACACCTTTTCATAAAACACCATGCTTCTTAGCTATTTTAAAGAGAACCAAATTTAGATTCTGTCTTTCTTCATCCTCCCTTGATATTACTCTATATGGCTAGACAACGGAGGAAGAAAGCTACTGATCTAAATGTTGAAGCATCGAGATAGACTAGGCCACTATTAGTGAGTAAACGCAGGGCGTGGCTCTGGCCTGTTTTATATGTGCCGTCCGTCCAAAAAGACAATTCGTATCCAAAAAGACCCCTATACTCATAACGTTGGTCAATAACTCCGCTGCGGACGAAGACTAGTTCGGTCAAACATTAACTAGTAGTTAAGGTTTTGAGGATATTACGAAGTATACTACCTCTGTTAGCTATTCCTTAAACCTTGTACTGGTGTTAAGGTTTCGCCCGAACAGGAAAAGCATCTTGGTTTCGTCCGCAGCGGGTTTATCCGTAGGATTGAGGCTGATACTCGCTATGGAGCCTATGTAGGATATTATTGGTCAAAGTCAACTCACACCAGCAATTCACTACGAGTCTACTACCTCGATTTCTTTAGTACTGGTACCGATCCAATCCATGATGGAGTTCGTTATTACGGCTTTCCCCTTCGTTGTCTAGCCATAGAGAGTAATCAAGGGAGGATGAAGGAAAAGATAAATGATAGTGTATGGGTTAGATTAATTCTAGACTTTCTGAAACCATGCGACTACGATCGCTCGGGCTGAGCCGGGTCCGATTTCGACACGCGCTAACGCGCGTGGCAATGAGGAGAGGCTCACCCAGGTTGAGGAAAGTCTAGAATTAATCTAAACCCGAGGATTTATTAGCTTTCCCGATTACCAAAAAACCTGCACTTCTGCAGGTTTTTCATTTAACAACTTAATTGTGCAATTCATCGAAAGTTAAAAGCTTAAAGTCGCATCTCTTGCGAGCATTTGTAGTATAAGCTTAATTACTACAATTACGACCGACCTAGCTACAATATGTATTACTACACATTGCGCATCAAACTCCCTAGAAAGGAGGTAATCCATCGACACGTTCTCGTACCGAT
>CANEKB010000086.1 GCA_947427985.1 uncultured Candidatus Saccharibacteria bacterium | reverse complement strand
TAAGTGGCTATGGCGTTGTCGCAACACTACATAAAGATATGATGATCCCGAACGACATTATGGCGGCAGCTCGGCAAGCATTATCAAGGAATGGCAATGTCTAACGATTTGCGTACCCGTGCGATCGTGCTTCGACGCACGAACTACGGTGAATCTGACCGTATCCTAAATATGCTTACTCCAGAAGGCAAAATTGCCGTTTTGGCGCGTGGGGTCCGCAAAGAGAAGTCTCGCCTTGCTGGCGGGATTGAGCTTTTTTCTCAGGCTGACATCGTTGTCCACCGTGGTCGCTCTAGCCTTGCTACCCTTACTAGTGCAAGAATGCTTTGCTTCTATCATAATATTCTGACGGACTTGTCGAGGTTGGAGCTAGCTTCAAATTTTTTGAAGCGACTTGATCGTGCAGCCGAACAGTCGGATAACCCAGAATATTTTGATCTGCTTGAACAGTCGCTTGCTGGCTTGAACCAAGGATTATCACCAGAGCTTATTTTGACCTGGTTTTCTTTTAATCTAGCACGAGCCTCTGGCGAACAGATTAACTTTCTCTGCGACACTGCAGGCGTCGACCTAAAACCGGACCAGCGCTATTTTTGGGATACAAGCGAAGCGGCTTTACGCCTTGAACCGCAAGGTGTAATCGGCCCCCAAGAGATTAAATTGGCGCGCCTACTCTTAAGCTCTAAATTAGCCACCGTTAGCCGTGTTAATGGCGTCGAAAAACTGATTTTTCCGCTTTCGGCTATTGCGCGGTCACTCTCTTAGCGTTTCTAAAATCATTTTGGTAAAACTCATTTCTACCTCTATGTCTTAACCCATGGTTAATCCCGGGCTTTTATCGAGCATTTTTAACGGACCCCTCAGGTTATAGTGGTTGTAGGTGGAAAAGGAGAATTTATGTTAAAAATCGTAGTCTTTGATGGAGGTTGGGGCGGGGAACTAGTTGCGGACTATTTGGCGGAAGAATTACAGACGATAGAAATCGAGCGCGTCATTGATTGGAAACATGCACCTTATGATAACAAAACTATATCGGAAATTGAAAGTCTTTCGGAAGACTGCTTGCGCCCATATGTTGGTAAAGTAGATTTGATTGTGCTGGGTGGCTATGCAACTTCCTTGGCTTTAGAATTTCTTGAACGCCAATATCCAATGCAGAAGTTTATTGGTATGGGGATTAATTATTATCGCATCCTCAAGTCACGTAATTACCCTAGCCAAGTAGCTGTTTTTGTGGATAGCGTTCTCATCGAATCCGATTTGTGTCAAGAAATGCGCCAAAAATTGCACTATCATTACTCCCGATTGTTCTGGCTGGGAAGATCTGATTAATATTGGCGGAATGTCAAAGGAAGCTTTACGTCTAGAACTTAGCGACCATTTTTATTTAAGGACTGCAAAGACCAAGAGTCTTCCTATCAAACGCAAAACAACGCGCGGTCGACCAAGCCGAGAAGTCTCCTCCAGATCAACTTTACCGCTATTAGAAAGTATTCGTCAGCCAGAAGTCGAGAGTGATAAAGACTCGCTCCCCCTGCCCACCCAAGAATCACCAGACCAGCCGTTTCATCCAACAAAAAAGCGCTTGCTTCCTGACGTGATTCTTCTGCTCAATACGCATTTTTGGGAGCTACGCGCTGATTTTGAGGAATTGTTTGGTTATGGCGTGCGCGTGCTTGACTTTCGCCAGAAACTTCTGCATGATACCTGTAGCGCACTGTCTTTGCGTGGCGTAGATGGCTGTCGAAGTAAGTAGTATAATCAAAATTTCAAGTTTTTCTTTAGATTTTTCGTATTTTTAAAACATTAGTGTTATAATTAGTCGTGAAAACCAATACTAAGTGTTTAATGAGAGCTTCTTATGAAAAATAGTCATAAAAAACTTTTCAAACAGCGTATCTGTGTAATTTCGCGAGCTATCGCTTGCGTATCTTTTTTACTTTTAACTATTATCGGAGTCTCTTCTCTCGCTGCGGCTATGACTTTGGAAGTCATCGAGAATGAGGATGGCGTGCCGGCTTCATGGCAAGCCGCTTCTCTCATCGAGCCTAGCACCATCACTCTACCGATCACCTACTGGGATCAGAAAGCTGATCCATGCGATGATCCTGACCGCCAGTTTGAATGGACGTTGTGTAACGGATATCGTACCCACGGCGTACTGACGGGCATAGTTAAGCCTCGGTTAGGCTCTGACCATTTACCTATTCCGGCTTTCTCAGATACTGAATCTTCTTGGGCGGCTCTTCATGATGCTCTGTCTATCAATGTCATCGGTCACGATCCGGTCTTAGAAACCGACAATTTTTATCGTTGGTTCCACGAGGTCCCTGGTTTATCGAAACGCATTGACGGGCGTACAGTAACTTTTAACCGTACGGGTGAGCGTACCTATACGTATGGTGGACAGGATATTTATCCTATCGATGACGTCCCTGGCCTTGATGCTGACGATGTTCAGCTGACCGACTGGCAAGGCCAGAAACATAATTTCGGCTTTACTGCTCACCTTGGCTTCGCTGTCAAGGTTTCTGCTAACGGTAGCGAACGCTTCGAGTTTTCTGGCGATGACGATGTTTGGGTCTTCCTTAACAACCGATTAGTGCTTGATATCGGCGGTCTTCATGGACCGATTTCTGGTTGGTTCCAAATTAATACCGATGGCACCGTTAATACGTTTATCGAAAAAGTTAATAATCTTGATATTCGTAATGGAGACTGGGTAGAATGTATGCGCATCCGAGATCTAGTCTATGCTGATCAAAATTGCATTAACGCTTATAACGTCAAGATTCGTGATAACTTTACGACTACTTCGACGCAACATCTAGATTTTGGGCTCAAACCTGGCGACGTAGTAAGCCTAGACTTCTTCTATGCCGAACGTAGTACTGACGGTTCGAATACTAAGATTACTATTGATCACATGAATTGGCCAATTTCTGCCGACAGTGACATCACGGCTAAGATAGTCGGGAAAATCAACGGGACAGAAAACAAGCTTGTCGAATTCAACACCTATGTTAAGAACCGTGATCCGGAAAATCCTCTTGATCTTGAGCGACTCGCGGCCTACATCCGGGAAACTACGGGCGAAGGAGTTAATGAGGGTTATCTGCCCCTAGACGAAACCACTCTTTTCTATACTACTACGCCAGAAGATGATAGCTCATGGCAACCAGTTAAGGTTTCCGCCCCAGATAATTCAGACAGTGGATTTAATTTAGCAACTCCAATTCGTATGGCTCCAGCCGGAGAAGCTGGTGATACTCTCTATTTCCGCTATTATGGAGAAACCTCCGACCATTCTGGCACTATGTCTAGCACGATCAGCTATTATACGACCTTGGCTGGCAATGCTGGGATAACTTACGATTACGATGAAGTCTCATATACTGTTGATCCTGAATCTCCAGAAACCCCTG
>CANEKB010000085.1 GCA_947427985.1 uncultured Candidatus Saccharibacteria bacterium | reverse complement strand
TTTATGAGTATGCGCCACGACCTCCTCTACAAACGCGTACTTTGGGGACTCGAACGCCAATTCGCTCACCCCGAAAACCCGAAGAACCACATTATTTGTCATCCCGAAGACCGCGATCATCTCCGCCAGACTCTGCATTTTCTTTGGCATCAAATCATCCACGACGACCCGATGCGTGATATTATCATCCGAGGCCTCCGTTCCGACTGGAAAGACCTACCCTATACCAAAAGCTTGTTTAATCAACCTAAAGGTCGCGGCATCGTCATCGGCAATCTCACTTCTCAACTTCTTTCTAATATTCTCCTCGACCAACTCGATCGTTTCGTCGTCCATGAGCTCGGTTATCATCATTACGGTCGCTATGTTGATGACTTCTTTATTATTGTTCCTGCTGCAAAGCGTACTCAGCTTCTTCGCGACATTGACGTCATCGATCATTTTCTGAAAGAGAATCTCGACCTCACGCTCCATCCTAAAAAACGCCTTTGCCAATCCACCGACCACGGCATCCCTTTTGTTGGTGCCGTCATTTATCCGCGCTTTATTACACTCGGCGCACGCAGTCGCCGCAAATGCTTTACTGCCGCATACAACCTCGCCACCAATGGCACCGGTGATGTCGACGGGATCATCTCCCGAATCGGCTCCGTAACCCATATCAACAGCCGCCATTTCTTTCATAAAGTTTTTGACAGCTTTGGTTGGGAATTTTAATCCCTCCTACCCCAACAAGACCTAATCAATCATTTTACAGTAGACCGTAATTCGTGCCCCCGCATAAGTCCGTGTCGTGACCTCCTCCAGACCTGTTAGTTCTACTGGTGCTAAATCCGCCGGCGAGGACAAAACTAGCCGACCTCCTGGCGCCAACAGCCCAATTAAGCTTACTAGCTCCTCTTCCATCATAGAACCGTTACGAAAGCCTTCATACGGCGGGTCCGCCAAAATATAGTCAAATTCGCCCTGAAACTCGCCTCTTTTCGCGAATTTCTGGGCACTTTCCGCAAAAACCTTCACTAGACGGCTCTCTGCACCTTCCTTCGTACTAGCGCCATTTTCCGCCCCTTCTAGACCGATTCTGCGCAAGTTTTCCCGAATAATCGCTGCTACTTTCGGTGCTTTCTCAACAAAAAGCACTTCCCTCGCACCACGGCTCAACGCCTCAATTCCTAGCGCTCCCGAACCTGCATAAACATCTAGCACTCTCATACCGCTAGTGCTAATAATATTAAATAACGCCAATTTTTCACGCGCACCCATCGGATGCGTTCGATTATCTCCCGGAAAATCCAACTTTGCCCCTTTAAATTCCCCCGAAACCACTCGAAAACTATTTTCGTTTCCCCGTTGTCGTATTCTTTGTGTTCTTCGCATTCTCTGCATTCTTTTTTGCTCCATCCCGTCTATTTTTCGTTAGCCCATACGCTTCTTTAACTGCTGAATACCATCCCAAAGCCACTGTCCGCACAATTTCCGGAATCAAAACATCACGCGTTTCCAATGCTAGATCGGTCGTCCAACCCTCCTCTCGGAACCGGTCAAACATCCGATATTTCTGTACTCTCTCTAATGCTTCCTGAAATTCCTTGTCAAAATCTACTCTCTGGAACTCCGACCGCCCCAACCGTGGTATCATCCGCTTCGTCGGCGTTGCCGCTACAATCATTAGAACTCCATACTCATAAGCAATATGCTTCGACATATGTCCGCCCGCACCCCAATAAAGCCAGTTGTTTCTTAATGTTTCAAGCATATTTCGACCATGCATAATTCCCTTAAGCGGGCTTCCGAACACCTTCACCAGTTCTTTATCCGTCATCAATTCGTCTTTCACGCTCGAAAGCGGAAAATGGTGTGCCGGGGTTAACCCGTCCGTAATCATATGCGCCATCCACGCCGCCTCAAACGAAGCCCTCACGTGGTTGTTATTCTTTAGTGCTCGTACTAAATTCCAACGGTGATCATGAATCATTTCCGTGACTGAGCGCGTATCTAGCGCACTATGATCCTGATCTGACGGCCTCTGCGTCAATTCTGTCGACTCCTCCGCCTCCTCTACCATCATATGTGAAGGCTCGTCAACCCCAGGGCTCTTTCGTTTTAGCCCATCTGGGCCTCGTGTCCCCTCAAAATGAATAATCTCTTTACTCGTCGGAAAATACTTCCCCCTTGGCAAATAACGACTAAGCGATCTTCGCGCCGCTTGGTCAATCCTCTGATGTGTTCCAACAATCTTGCCCGAAAGCTTCGAATTTTTGACGATAGTAGTAGTAGAATACATTTACCTATCTATTATACTTGATTCAACTCTAAAATGTCCTAAAATAACCAAAATCTTTAATTCAACGTCGTAAGTTGTTGGTATTTTTTTATTCGCGTCGCTAGCTCAGAATAGTTTTCCATTTCTTCCGCATGTTGCGCAAACTCCTCTGCGTGATGGCTCGCTTGTGCAATCAACTCTGTATCACTCAAATTTGCTACCTGCAAATTTAGCTCACCGTGTTGCATCGAACCATAGATCTCGCCCGGACCACGAATCTGCAAATCCACCTCCGCCAAATGAAACCCATCGGTCGATTTTTCCATTTCGCGCAAACGCTTTGACGGTCTCCCCTCGCCCGTTGTAAGCAAAAAACAATACGCCGGCTGGTCGCCACGCCCAACCCGACCTCGCAACTGATGCAATTGCGCCAAGCCATAGTTCTCCGAATCTTGAATAATGATCATATTCGCATTCGGCACGTTCACCCCTACTTCTACCACCGTTGTCGACACTAAAATCTGAATCTTATTCTCCGCGAACTCTGTCATTATTCGGTCTTTTTCTTCTGGTCTCATTTTACCATGCAATAATCCTATCTTGGCTTTCGGAAACAATTCTTCCAGCTTTTTTGCTTGCTTCTTTACCGGCGTCGCCATATTACCGTTTTTTTCTTCGATCACCTGGCAAATCCAATAAATCTGCTGTTTTTTCGCCAAAAGCTCCCGCATGCGCGGATAGAGTTCATCTCTTTGTTCCGTCTCGTTCAAAATCCGTGTCTCAATTGGTTGACGCCCCGGCGGCAATTCGTTTAGTAATGATACGTCAAGATCCCCAAATGCCGTTAGTTGCAACGATCGCGGAATCGGTGTCGCTGTCATCGATAGTAAATGCGGCGCTGTATCCTTCGGCGATTTCAGTAATAGCTTCTGTCGTTGTCCCACGCCAAACCTATGTTGTTCGTCAATAATACAGAAGGCCAGATCCCGGAACGTAGTCGTGTCTGTAAGCAACGCATGCGTCCCGATCACGAAATCAATTTCCCCCGCTTTGATCAAACGTTTCAGCATCGGCTTATTAAACGTCGCCCCGGTCAATAATGCCGTTCGTGGCATCGTAATTCCTGGATTCTTCGCTTCGATATCTTGGAAAAGCCTTACCAAGCTCTCATAGTGTTGAGTTGCCAAAATCGCTGTTGGCGCAAGCAACGCAATTTGTCGCCCATTATGCGCCGCCTGCGCTGCTGCGATCGCTGCTACAATTGTTTTACCCGAACCGACATCCCCTTGAAGTAAGCGATTCATCGGCGTAGTTCGTTCCAGAGCCTGCAAAATTTCCCAAGTCGCGCGGCGTTGCGCCTCAGTTAACCTAAAGGGCAAGCTT
>CANEKB010000084.1 GCA_947427985.1 uncultured Candidatus Saccharibacteria bacterium | reverse complement strand
GAACCATTTTACTCTGATAGAACTTATCAAGCGGTTTCCAAAAACTTTTACCGAATAGAAAAACAGGCATTTTCGGCATCTTCCCCTCTTGCATCAAGATAGTAATCTCGGTAAGCTCATCCATAGTGCCGAGACCGCCTGGGAACATGACATAAACCTTTGATGACATCGCCAGCATTACTTTGCGCGCAAAGAAATATCGAAATTGCATAGTATCGGTCAGGTAAGGATTCGGGAATTGCTCATGGCGTAAAGTAATATTTAGCCCAATGCTACGACCACCGTACTCGAAAGCGCCTTGGTTGGCCGCTTCCATAATACCAGGGCCACCACCAGTGATGACCGCATGACCATTTTGGGCCAACAATCGCCCCAGTTCCCTAGCTTTCTTGCAATATTTATTATCCTGCGGCAGGCGTGCTGAGCCAAAAATCGTCACACCCTGCGGATAAGTTCGGACAATCTTGAGGCCGCGCTCGAGATCGTTAGCATAAGCCTTGGCACGTTCAATATCGGCCGCTTCAAGTTGTTTGAGGATTTCTTCGTCTAACATGTTTTTCCTTTCTTTATTAATTCCAGCCAGCGAGGTCTTCGATCTTTTGGATCGGCATCGGATGCAACTCCTCGTCGCCAGTCAATATACCTGCCCAGGCGCCATAACGCTGTGTAACTTTAGCAGCGTTAGCGGCAGCAAACTTAAGCGCCCGCTCAAACTTGCCATTTTCGGCAAAATCCGCTAAGAAACCTGACCCGAAAGCATCACCAGCACCAGTAGCATCACGGACATGTTTTTGTTCATAGACACCTAACCGGTAAGACTCCTTCCGGTCGGTAGCAATCGCGCCCATCACGCCATCCGTAATCAGGACGATCGGACAGTAGTTCGCCAAGTGCGCCAGCAACTCCGTCAAGAGCACGCCTGGTACGATTTCGGCGGCTTCGGCTTTATCAACCAAAAGCACATCCACCTCATCAAGTAAACCAATCAGCTTCGCTTTCTTGGCTAATTCTTGTGGGCCGGGATTAAACATAACTTTTGCACCCACTGCGTGTGCCTGTTCAAAAAATTCAAGCAGTTTTTCCATGTCGCCATGTAGGCTGGTCGCGTAAAGCCAATCGGGCTGGATATTTTCAAGTTCTTCTGCTCGCAGATTATCGTATTTTGCCGAAACACCTTGATAAGACAAAGTCGTATGCGCGCCAGTCTTAGCATCAAGTAAGACCACATGGCATCCAGTTCGCCCAGGCACAGTCTCAACATAACTACTATCAATATCTTCTGTGTCTAGACCAGCCAAGACCGCTTCGCCGGCCGCGTCTTTAGCAATATTCCCCATGAAAATCGCTTCATGTCCATAACGAGCAAAGGTGACTGCCGGATTTACGCCACTGCCACCGACTAAATAACAAACCTTATCAATATCGGCTTTTGTCCCGATCGGCAATCCACCAAAAATCGAAACATCTCCCACTTCAACGCTTTCAAAATCATCGTGATCGATCAAATAAATATCCTGGTTCGCACTACCAATGGTAACCATTCGGCTCATAGTAATACTCCGCGTTTCCCGCATTCGGCCACTAGTGACTGATACATGGCGGCCTTATCAGCAGCTTTTGATATTGCGCTGCCAACGTTAATTACGTCAATACCAGAATGTGCTAACGCTCGAACATTGCTAAGGTTCGCTCCACCATCCCAGCCAATTTCAATATCTGGCTTGATCGCCCGAATTAACGGGACTTTTTCGATCTGGAGCATGTCGATGGCGCCACCCTGTCGGCCAAGCTCGCCGGCAAAAATCATTGCATGGTCGGCCGTAGTGATTAGGTTCTGCACCTTGCGCGGAAAGGTCCCCTTGAGCAGAGCTAGACCAAACTTAATTCCGGCGCTACGAAGTTGGGCGATAATACCGGTTAAATCATCATCGACCTCAGCGTGCAAGATACAAAGCGCAGGCTTTAAATTCAAGATATCAGCAAGATGTTCGCTCGGTCGCGCCGACATAATATGAAGATCAACCGTGACGCCTTCGGGAAGATTCATACTTGTGAGCGGCACCATTGTAGTCGGGGCGAAAGTACCATCCGACGCATCAATATGAATCCTTTTAGAGAATGATTTGAAGGCTTCGATATTCGTAGCGAATTGCGCCGGATCATCGGTCGTAATAGTCGGAACAATAGTCGTCATCGCTAGACCTCTTCATCAAGTCGATCAGCTCGGCGCTGGTATTTTTCGGCTGGATCAGGCTGAGTATGGCAAAAAGCTTTAATGATGTCGTCTAGTTCCGTTAGCTCTAAATAATCCGCCGAGAGACAGAGGACGTTCGCATAATCATTCGTGCGAGCGTGTTTTGCGCTCTCAACCGTATCCGCGTTCACAGCACGGATCCCACGGAAGCGATTTGATTGCATAGTAACGCCGTGGGCGGAGCCACAAAGCAAAATCCCAAAGCTCTGCGCATCGCCGAGCACAGCCTTCGCTACGGCGATTGCCGCATCATTATAATCATCTTCAGCGTCGTATTTTTCTGGACCAAGATCCTTAACCTGAACCATGCCAGGGTGGCAAGCCTGCAAAATTTCGACTAGTTTCTGTTTCTTTTCAAATCCCCGATGATCAGCAGCAATATAGAGCGTGTATGGTCCCATATTACCTCCCGAAATCCACTGAAAGCTCGACGAGGCGGTTCGAATAGCCCCATTCGTTATCGTACCAAGTTACAACTTTAATCATATTGCCGCCCACTACGTCCGTCAATGGCAGGTCAACAATCGTCGAGTGCGAATTGCCGCGAAAATCGGTCGAGACTAGTTCGTCGTGCGTCACGGTCAAGATCCCCTCGTAGTAAGGCTCGGCTGCGGCCTGTTCAAAGACCCGATTAATTTCTTCAATGGTAACGTTGCGTTTCAAAACTGCTGTAATATCAGCCATCGAAACTACTAAGGTCGGCACGCGCACAGAGAGCCCATTAAACTTCCCTTCGAGGCTAGGGATAGTCAAGGCAGTAGCTTTGGAGGCCCCGGTCGTAGTCGGAGCGATATTAACGGCAGCCGCACGAGCCTCGCGGAGGTCCTTCGCAGCATCGTCGACTAGTTTTTGAGAGGCGGTATAGGAATGCACAGTGGTCATCATGGCTTTTTCGACGCCAAAGTTATCTTCAAGGATTTTCATAGCTGGAGCAATACAATTCGTCGTACAGGAAGCACAAGAGATAATATCATCATCCGCCGTCACGACTTCCTCGTTTACACCAAGAACGACCGTCTTTGCGCCTGGGCCTTTCGCCGGAGCAGAGATAATAACTTTACGCGCGCCAGCTTTGATATGTGAGCGAGCATCGGCCGGGTTGCAGAATCGGCCAGTGCACTCCATGACGGCGTCAATTTTTAGTTTATCCCAAGGAAGCTTCAATGGCTCTGGTTCGGCCAAGAAAAGGATCTTACGCCCATCAACGATAATATGCTTATCATCGTAGCTAATGTCATGATCATAAACTCCGTACGCTGAGTCATATTTTAAAAGATGAGCGAAGGTGCAGGGATCGCCCAAACTATTGATTGCAATAACCTCAGCATCTCGTCGTTCGAAGGCGATCTTGAAAGCACAACGCCCGATCCGCCCGAAACCGTTAATAGCTAATCTTACCATTTTGCCTCCTATAATTATTCCCATTATACCATAAGAATCATGAAAAGAAGGAAAAGATAAATAAAAACA
>CANEKB010000083.1 GCA_947427985.1 uncultured Candidatus Saccharibacteria bacterium | reverse complement strand
AATTTAGCTAAGAGCGGGAGGAGTTCTGGGCGTGGGTTGGCGATAATGCTAGAAATTAGCTCAGAAGCAATAGTTTCAGGCTTGAGGCCAGAATTTAAAAGGTTTTTTAGGATTTCTTCAATTTTTGCATTGTTACACTTGATATAATTCTCTAGCAATTCGTCAAGAGCTTGTGTCTGGGGTAGACCGAGAGCAGAATTAATGATTTCAGCAGTGATTTTATCATCGGAAAGGCTCGAGATCTGGTCGAGCAGGCTGAGTGAATCACGGAAAGACCCACCGCCACGCCGCACGATTATAGCGAGAGCGTCATCAGTAATTGCTAAATGTTCGGCGTCGGCAATGGTGCGCAGATGTTTTTGCATTGTGTCTGGGTCGGCAAGCTTGAAGGTATGTACTTGGGTGCGCGAAGATATCGTGATAGGAACCTTGTAAGCGTCGGTGGTGGCCATGATGAAAATGACGTGCTCAGGCGGCTCCTCGAGGGTCTTGAGCAGGGCATTTGAGGCGCTCTTGGTAAGCATATGGACTTCGTCGATAATGTAGATTTTGTACTTCCCTTTGGTAGGGGCGATAACGGCTTTTTCGCGGAGCTCACGAATATTATCAACGCCAGTGTTCGAAGCAGCATCGATTTCGATAATGTCAAGATAGCTATCCTCGACTTGATAGTCGAAATTATTAACAGCATGAGCAAAGATGCGTGCAACAGAGGTTTTACCGGTACCGCGTGGACCGATGAAAAGATAAGCATGCGAGAGTTTGCCGGACGTGAGAGCATTTTGAAGCGGAGTTGTAACTTGTTCCTGGCCAACAACACTATCAAGTGAAGTAGGGCGATACTTGCGATAAAGCGCTCGGTGCGGGGCGACGGCTGTGGTTCCCCCTGAACTAGCTCGTTTTGTCATTACTAGAGAGCGGCCTCGACGGCAGCCCAAGCGGCTTGTTCGTTGTTAGCTGGAACAATGGCAGAAACTTGACTACCTTCGCGTAGATGGAAATAGGTCACTGAAGCATAGAGAACTTCATACTCGCGACCATTAACCTCGATGTAATACTTATCATCATGATGCACGAGCGTACCAATCACGGCACGGCGCTCGACTGGGCCGATTTGCTTGTAGAGGAAACGACCTTCTGGAGTAATTGTGAGCTTTAGGATGTCGCCTTCGATGAGTTTGGATTTTGAAGCGTAGTTTGCGGGAACTGGATAATTCTTGCCGTCTGGGCCAATCATAATCTGACCATCAAAGACGCCTTCGATAACCTTGCCTTCAGGGCTAGAAACGACAGTCTCGCGCGGAGCGGTAATTGCTTCACCATCTCCTAATACGGAAATCAAAAGTTCCTTTGCGGCGGCTAGGTTCGTCTCGGCCTCCTGAATGAGACCACGCAGTCGCTTGATTTGTTTCTCTGGTAATTCAGACATCACCTCGCATCCTGTCCGTAAATTAACTTTAATACTGACACCATGATAACGCATAGCCAGACGAAAGTCAACCTACTATTCCGATAGTTTTCCACCGAAAAAACGGCGGTCGAGGTGAAACTGTTGTAAAAAATACATGAAGAATCATCTTGCGGAAAAAGATTGAATAGGCTTATGGTTGGGTCCCACGAGACAATGCTTTGATATTGCTAGAGGTTTAACAAATATAAGCATGAATTGAGCCCCCACTCTTGCCGAGTGGGGGCGTTTTTGTATCATAGATTTCAGATCGAAATCTGGAAGGATAGTTTATATATGGTAACGACAAGCTTCTGGATTGGGCGGACCCAGACGCGTCGATATAGTGGTAGGCTTGACTGAGCCAAGCGTGGTAGCCTCCGTCGTCTTTTCGTAGCGGCGGAAAGGATACATATAGTCTGACTCAAGCAGATCTTCGTCGTAGACACTGCCAATACGCTCCGCGTCTCCGGTCACGGTCACTTCGAGGATGACGGCGGGGTCGGAAAGTCGATAAGCACGCTGCTCGCTGAGCGGCTGAGTGTTGGCGGGGAGATCGGCGGTGGTGAGTCCGAAATAGAAAACGTGGTGGTCATAGATCCCGCCATAGCTATCTTGGGCTAAGCAAAGCGTGCCGTCGGAAATATATTTAATCTCGCCGTAATAAACGAGGAAAGCATGGGGAGCGATTTCTTCAGTGACTTCGATGCGCAGCGATCCGAGATCGCCGTCGGGGAGATAGCTGCTATAAACAGCGGAAACTTTTGCGTTCTCGAGCGGTGCGGCTTCAAGGCGGCAGCCGAGATCGAGCGTGCAATAGTATTTTTCGTCGGGAGCGAGCGGCGTGAGGACGTAGAGCCAGTGTTCTGGAATATCCTCAAAGTCGTCGATCAGCTGCTCGGCCGGCACGTAGCCATCCGCGGTTTCGCGGTAGATTTCGATCGGGCAAGAGATGTAAACGTAGGTGTCGGGTGCGGCAGAGTAAGGGTCGTTAGACGGAGCAACCGTCGAGTCGGCAGCATAAGCGGTGTGCGGCAGGAAGACGAATGCGGCGAGGATGAGAGTAATAGCGAACAGGACGGTCGAGATACGGGAAATGCGGGTTTTCATGGATTTTCCTCCTTCGATTTTTGAAGATTGTCTATTATATATAAAACTATTCGATTGCAAGGTACGTGAATTGTCCCCCAACCAATTAGCACCGTTTTATTATAACATAAACGTTATGAAAAGATGAAGTTTTGATTTTACGAAGAAGTTATTAGCTCAAAAAACTAGACCCCATCACTGAGGTCTAGTTCCCTAATGCAACTTGCTAGCGGATAAGCTAAATGCTAAATGTCGGTTGGCAATTATGCCAATTCGACAGTAGCACCAGCTTCTTCCAAGGTTTTCTTCATGGTTTCGGCGTCAGCCTTAGCAACCTTCTCTTTGACGGTTGCTGGAGCACCATCGACGATAGCCTTAGCTTCGCCAAGACCAAGACCGGTGATTTCTTTTACGGCCTTGATGACTGCAATTTTCTGAGCGCCGGCATCTTTCAAGACGACGTCGAATTCAGATTTGCCCTCATCGGCAGCAGCGCCACCTTCAGCAGGAGCAGCAGCAACGGCGACTGCAGCAGCAGCCGGCTCGATGCCGTATTCATCTTTAAGAACGTTTTTGAGTTCGTTGACCTCAAGGATGGTCATGTTGACCAACTGTTCGGCCAATGCTTTGATATCTGTAGCCATTGTAAATCCTTTCTAAAATGTAGTCACAGTCTCGCTTTTGTTTTTATGGAGACGTGTCGCTCGAACCTGTCGTTACAGGTCTCGCGCACTGCATGCTCGCTCGTAAGCTCCGCACCCTCCATAAAAAGCAAAATGCAAGTCCGTGTCTTTGTCTATAAATGGGTTATTAGTAATTACTTGATTACTGATTAATTAGCCTTAGCTTCTAGGCCAGAGATAATTCCCGACAAACCATTGCTGGTAGCAGAAATAGTATCGTTGATTGGTGAGAGAAGCTGTGCGACGACCTGAGCGATAAGCTCGTTCTTGGATGGCATCTTCGCCAGAGTGGCGATTTCGGCCTGATCCATCGATTTGCCTTCGTTCGAGAAGCCACCAGCGAGCTCGAGAGCGGGATGAGTTTTAGCAAACTCGGCTAAAACTTTCGCTGGAGCGACTTCGTCATTGTCGGAAATCGCATAGACGAGCTGACCAGTAAGACCGGTCGTGTCGGTGTCTTTGTAGATCGCGATCTCTTGCATAGCGACGCGGACAAGGCGGTTCTTTACAACCTTGATCTTAACGCCGGCTTCACGGGCAGCCTTGCGGAGCTCTTGGAGCTCGGCGACGGTTAGACCCTGGTAGCGTGCATAAGCTGTAAGCTTCGCATCGTTCAAGAGAGCGGTCAAATCAGCAACCAAAGTATCTTTTTTCGCTTTTGAAATTGCCATAA
>CANEKB010000082.1 GCA_947427985.1 uncultured Candidatus Saccharibacteria bacterium | reverse complement strand
TACCTGATCTTTCCGTTAAAGATAAGTCTTTCTATTCGCCATCTAACGACTCTAGCTTAACCTTCTTCATCCTCCCTTGATTACTCTATGGCTAGACAACGGAGGGAGGTCTATATCTTAACTAACGCTTATATCGGCATCCATTTGTGCTTGAAACTTATATTCTGGATATAAAATCCTTAATTCCCTCGTTAACCTTCGTAAAGCCTTCTCCGGGTCTTCTGTCTGAAAGTCTACCACCGCATCAAATGTCACCACCCGCGTCTTCTCATTTGCCAAAAATCCATGCACTTGTAGAATTTCTGGATGTCCCTTTGCTAAGCGCTCAACATCTCGTCTCATCTGACCAGCATCGCCTCGCGAGTTTGCTGCATAAATCCCCACTGTCATCATGATCTGAAATTTTTTTCGCACCGAGGCCACAATTTCCTGGGTTAATTGATGAATTTGCCTCGCCGTTAGGCTATCCTGTACCTGAATCTGCACTGTTCCCACCATCGTCGTTGGACCATAATCGTGTAGCGCTAAATCATAAACGCCTTGCACCTTATCAAAACTTTCAATCTGTCGTTTTACTTGGCTAATTAGTTGTGCATCTGCTCGCTGGCCCAAAGTTGCTCGCGCCGCTTCACCCATCATCTCAATAGCCGTTTTTATAATCAAAATCGCAATCAACACCCCAAGATACCCCTCCAACTGCAAACCAAGTACACGATTTAAAATTCCCGCCGCTAGGGTCGCTAACGACAAAATCGCATCCATCAAAGCATCCTGCCCCGCCGCCATTAAAGCCGGCGCCTCATACATCTTACCTTGCCGTTTTACGTAACGACCTAATACTACCTTAACTAAAACCGCCACCGCCACAATAATTAGCGTAAGATTTGTATAATCCGTTTCATTCGGAGCCAAGATTTTCTCTATCGATTCCTTTAATGCTACTACTCCAGTCGCCAAAATTACTATTGTTACTGCCAATGTTGCTAAATATTCAATACGACCATGACCGTGCGGATGTTGTTTGTCCGGGCGCCGATTTGCAAGTTTTGCCCCCACAGCAGTTACTACCGACGACAATACATCCGTTAAGTTATTGACCGCATCCAGAATAATTGCAATTGATCCCGAAACCACACCTACCCCCATCTTGAAAAACACCAACACTATATTTGTTGCAATCCCAACCAAACTTGTTTTTATGATCGCTTTTTCACGTTTTATCATGTTTATCTTTGTACGAGTCATCCCGCTATTTTAGCACAACTTTGCACTCTCGTCCACACACCCCTTACGCCTATTTCATTTATACTAAATAATAATCTAATCATTTTTCAATCATATTATAATTATATTTATATAACATTTACAGCCTTCTGGCCATAGCATGTTAAGCGGTAGTTATGGTATAGTGTGGTAATAGAGAGGTCCACCCCAGTTGAGGAAATGCCAAATTAAGCAACGCGAAAGCCACTAACCATAAACTAACTGCCATTTAGTATGCTATAATAGAACAAGTTATGACAAAATCCAACGATGTAATTGCCGACTACAACGGCTATGATTATAAGAAAATCTTCTGGGAAGATGCCGACCGCAAATATGAAGATCTCGCCGATCGTATGGCAATCCGTAAACTTCTGCCAAAGCAAATGGACAAATTTGTTGATATTGCCGGCGGCTACGGTCGTCTGGCCGACGAATACCTGCCTCGTGCAAAAGCAGCTACGCTTTTTGATTATTCTAAAACCGAGCTCGCCCAAGCTAAAGAACTCTATGGCGATAAAATTCACACCAAAGCTGGCGACATTTACGATCTTCCCTTTCCAGAGAATAGTTTTGACGCCCTCATGATGGTTCGCGCCACGCACCACTTCAAAGATATGCAAGCCGTCTCCGACCAACTTTATCGGATCCTGAAACCTAACGGTATAGCCGTTATTGAAGTCGCCAACAAACGCACCCTACCTAAAATGTTCCGTTACTGGTTCAAAAAATCCGACATTAACCCTTTTAGTCGCGATGTCGCCCACCTTAAAGACCTCAATTCCAATGGCTTTTATAACTACCATCCGAAATATATCGAAGAAATTTTTAAAAAATCCGGCTTCACGATCGAAAAAGTCCTTTCCGTCTCTAATTTCCGTAGTGCCCGGCTAAAGAAGCTCTTCGGCGCTAAGGCTCTTTCGCGCATGGAAAATGTCGCTCAAGGTGCGCTCGCGCCAATCCGTTTTGCCCCCTCGATCTATTATCGTCTGAAGAAATAGCCATCCTGGAGACCATGTGTTATAATATCAGCATGGTGCCATCGTTCAACGGATAGGACATATCCCCTCTAAGGATACAATGTTGGTTCGATTCCAACTGGCGCCGCCAAATATAGCATACGCCCATAACATAGGGCGTTTTGTTTTGGCTATATATTATATGAAATAGTATAACGGCCCCGCACAAATAAACTACCCTCTAGAGGGTAGTTTATTCATATATTATAATACACTATCAACCGCGCCGACTATCCCTATTCTACTTGGCAAGCAAAGCCGTTCGCTTCGTAGTTCGCCTTTATTGCTTCAAGTCCATCGTCTAAAACGCCTTCAGCGTTAGCCTCAAGCATGAAAGTCCGAATATAATCACCTACTAATTTTTCCGGCGTCGCCACAAAACGTTCGCTAATCGTGTACCCATCTATATTAAACTCTGCTATCACTGGGTCGATCCCCATCTGAACACCCATATCAGCAATCATCGCCAGCTCCGCATCGAAATATCCACGCATCGCCTCCGCTGCTTCGGGCGTAGCAAAGCTAAAACCATTCGCTAATTCAATAGACGATAGCGTGTCATTCTTGAAATTAGCAGTCACAAGATGATTCATTGACTGTATCTCCGGAAAGCCCTCAACACCTTCCCCAACACCATCATCACGTGAACAAGTCATGATTGCTAAAGTATCTTCAATTGGCTTATCGTCAATCGGCGGGATGATGATCGGATTACCGCTACCGACATTATCCTTCGCCTGCATCCAAAGTACCACAAAAATAATCGTCGTCACAGCAAAGATTAAGGCCAGCCCACCCAAGATCAACGTCAATAAGTTCGATTTTTTACCACCAGTATTGCCCGAAAACTTCTCGACTTGCGGCTGCAAAGCGTCTGGAATATCCGAACTCGACGAAGACGGCATGGCACCAGGCTGCGCCGCAAATGGATTATATGGCTGAACCGGTTCACCTGCTTTTGGAGCAGTAGAATTATTTGATGGTAAAGCTGAACCTACGCCACCTGCACCATCGGCAATCGTCGTAGCGGGAGTATTCGCAAAAGGGTTCGTCGAAGAAACTGAAGTAGCAGACGGAGCAGTCGCCGCGGCACCACTAGTTCCACCCAAGCCCGACGTATCCGTAGTCATGTCCACCGTTGGTAATGGCGGAACTGACGTTACGCTACCAATCGAACCTGGTACCGGAGCAGCTGGCACAAGAGGCTGATCTGAAGCCGCCATTGAAGCCGTCGGATCAATCGAACTAATCTGATCTAGCCCTAACGCATCATTTCCAGTATCCGGAGCTGCCATTCCAGCCGAAGTTAAATTATCTTGCGCTGCGGCCATACTATCTGCCATCGAAAGACCAGAATTGACGCTCGAATTCCCAGTCGGCGCAGTAAAATCTAACGGCGCTGATCCCGGCGTCACACCTGCGGCACCCGCATTATTTAATGGATTATTTTCTCCAGGATTCATTCTGCCTCCCTTTTCCTGTTGGTAATATTATGCCAAAAAGGCTACTTTGTTCTATTATACGCCTATGTTTTATTTTCCGCAAGCAAAACGTCCAAAAAAATAAAACACGGCCATATTAAAAACGCATTTCTTTTTTTGTATATAAAAATTGTTCAAAAAATTGGCAAAATTTATTCAATTTATATAATAAATAAAGTTTTTATTCAAAATCCTCAAGATAAGACACGCCTTTTTGATAAAAATGTCATTTGGGGAGAATATATTTATATATAATCATTCCAAAACTTGTCAAGAGAAAGAAAGTTCTGGCGAGTTGCCCGTCCCCAAGGCACGGACAACTCGCACGACTCCAGCTCAACCTATACTCCCCCAACC
>CANEKB010000081.1 GCA_947427985.1 uncultured Candidatus Saccharibacteria bacterium | reverse complement strand
GTAATGCCACTTTTCTCGCAGTTTTTTCATCTTTCTGTTCAACAAATCTATCACCAAAGTTCGGCAGTTCCTTAAACCCAGTCACTGTAACTGGTGTTGACGGCGTCGCCTTCCCTTTTGGCTTGCCTCGGAAGTCTAGCATCGTTCGAATCTTGCCATAGACATTCCCAGCCGTCACAAACTCGCCGACCTTCAGTTCCCCACCCGTCACTAGCAAATTCACCACACTTCCCTTCCCTACTTCCATGTGGCTCTCAATCACTAGGCCTTCCGCCGGGATCTCAACATCTGCCTTCAATTCTTCTACATCTGCTAAGAGCAAAATACTATCAACCAACTTCTCCAGCCCCTCGCCAGTCTTCGCTGACACTGGGATCATCATAATATCGCCACCCCATTCCTCCGGCTGCAAACCATGCGTCGAAAGGTCTGCCATTGTCCGTGGAATATCTGCTCCTTCGCGATCGATCTTGTTGATCGCAACGATAATCTTTGCATTCGCCCCTTGCGCAAATTTAATCGCCTCAATCGTCTGTGGCTTCACGCCATCATCTGCTGCCACTACAATCACTACTATGTCCGTCAACATTGCTCCATGCTGGCGAATCGCCGCAAAAGCCTCGTGCCCAGGCGTATCAAGAAAAGTAATCTTCCGTCCCTCATGCTCCAGCTGGTACGCCGAAATGTGCTGCGTAATACCGCCGGCCTCCCCTTCTGCCGTCTTTTTATGCAAAAGATTGTCGAGCAAGCTCGTCTTGCCGTGGTCGACATGCCCCATCACCGCCACTACTGGTGGTCGCGCTACCGCGTCTTTGCTTAATTCGCGTCGATTCCCTTCGGTTAATTTTGATGCTGTATTCTTCCGCTCTAGACGCACATTTGTCATCCCAAGCTCATCAATCATAATCTGCGCTGTCTCGAAGTCTAACCTCTGATTGATCGTTGCTACAATCCCGTTTTTAAATAATTCCCCAATCAACGCCGTCACGCCCAGTCCCAACGCTTGCGCCAACTCATCTACCGTAATCGAACCGGCAATTTTAATCACTTTTTCTGTGGAGTTATCAATATTCTCGGTCTTTTCCGAACTCATGCCCAACTCCTTTCCGCAACTTTTGCAAATTTACTTAAAGATAAATAACTTTTTTAATTTTATCACATCCCATACAAAAAATAAAGCCCTAAGGCTTCATAATTCATGGCTCCCGGGGCCGGGCTCGAACCGGCAACCTCGAAGTTAACAGCTTCTTGCTCCACCATTGAGCTACCCGGGATTACTTACTACATTATAAGCCTACTGCCTAATCCTGTCAACCTTATTCTAAAAAATCCCCGAGAAGCTATTTCCCGGGGAAAGATTTTGCTAAAAAACTTATAAGTTACCCCCCCCCGTCATGATTCTTGGAATATCGCACGGAATCCCGTCAATCCGACTAATTAACACCAAGGTTTCTAGCGTCTCTCGCCGATCACTCGGCGAGAGACGCACCGTATCATCTATCAAATACCGCAGTATCTTTTTCCATAGTCGCGCCTGCGCTAGCTGCTCATTACGTGGCAAGTTCTCGTTGCATAACACATTTCGTAGCATTTCCCAGTCCAGCCCAATCTCGCGCTGGTCAATCCGGTCATCCTCCCGAAACAAATCATTATACGGTATCTGCAAAACTTCCGCCAATCGTTGCCGCCGCTCTTTGGTCCGCGGCACATGCGTATCGTCTTCATAGTGCATCACCGTATCACGACACACACCGATTTTTTTCGCCAATTCGCTTTGCGTCATCCCAAGAACTTTTCGCCGATCTCTTACCTTTTTACCAAATGTCATCGAATTCCCCTCTCTACTTCAGATTCATCACTATAAACCGTGGCGTCAGCATCCTAAGGGCTTTCCTTAGCAAAACCATAAAATTAAGATGCTCCCCTTCACTATTATAACATTACATTGTCATAAAACGCAAGATATGCTATAATAGAATTATAACTTATTCTGGAATGGTGTTTTGGTCCCTATTCCGCTCTAATACCATTCTCAATCATTTTAGAAATTATGCAAATCGAAGACCTCCTAGCTCCAGACAAGATTTATCTAACCTGCGCAGCAGTTGCTACGCTGTTGCTTTTTCTTGTCTCCGTTCTTGCTGGCGTCACTACCCGCCGTCGTTATCGCGAGGCTATGGAACGTTGCCGCTATCGTCCCCGCAAACACCTCATGGTTGGTGCCGAACGCCAGTGTTTTCAACTCTTAAATGAGCTTTTCGGTCAAAAGTTCTATGTCATTCCCGGTGTTAGTCTCGATTCCCTCCTCAGCCACAAAGTTGGCGCCCAGAGTCGTTACGAGGCTTACCGTTTTATCGAGAACAAAACCGTCGATTTTGTTCTTTGTAATAAACGCACGCTCCGTCCAATCTGTGCCGTTAAAATCGATGACGAGAAAAAGTACGATGAGAACAACCCCGGTAGCGACCCCAAAGATATGGAAAAATTTTTTCGTAGCGCCCACATTCCTTTCGTCCGTATTACGAAACCCCAAAAGCTCACTCGCCAACGCGTTATTGATGATTTTTCCCGCGTCATTTACGAAACCAGTCTCTTAAAACCCGCTCCACGCGGTCGCAAGAAGAAAGACCGGTCGTCATCCGACCAGTCTTAGGCTCCTGTAGTGATTATGAGCTTCTAAACTGCAAGCTTCTCTTGAAACACTATTTGCCTATAGTTGCCCCGTGCTTCCTCGGCCTCGTGCTGTAAGCGTTCCAGGTTGCTTCGCAACTCTTCCGTCTCCTTCGCTAATTCCGTATATGATTCCCAATATTCGCCACAGCGTAGAGACTCGTCCGCTAACGCACCCATCTGTAAAATGAGCCTTCGCCGCTCTATTTTACGTAGTTTTAGTTGCCCCTCCAGCTCACGACCAACCTGACGCCACACCTGCACACCATCCGCATCATTCAAGCTCGACTTTCCACCTGCCTTGCCATAAGCCACCTTAATTTCAGTGCAAATAGACGCTATTTCATCATCCAGTCGCTCCAGATCGCCCATCATCCTCGCTTGCACTTGCTCTAGCTCTAATTGCATTACGCCTACAGCAAGATTTAACAAGCCTCTTGCTTCCCTCACCTCTATTTTTAAAACCTGCCACTTCCGATAAGCTTCTTTAATCATGAGATCCTGCTGATCACGTTTTACGCTCATTTAGTCACACTCCTAAGGTACAAATCCTACGCTTCTATGCGTTCGTACAATCATGCCTGACTCGCCCCGCTACACCTCAGACAATTTCTACATTATTATAACCCTTAATTCATAAAAATGCAACTCGACACAAAAAGACCCCATAGTGGGGTCTTTTCAGTCTTGGCTCAAATCTTATTTTACAATCGTCAAACTAATCTTTCGACCATCTTTGTCGACATCAAGAATCTTGAACTTTTTCCGTTCATTCAATGTGAACACCTTTTCTGGGTCAACGTCGTTGCCGTTACCAAGCTCAGATACGTGTACAAGAGCCTCCACAGCTGGAGAGATCTGCACAAACGCACCAAATGGAGTAATACGTGTAATCGTACCCTCAACCTCATCGCCGCGCTTCAAACCTTCAACTTCCGAAAGCCATGGGTCTTCGGTCAACTGCTTCATCGAAAGCGAAAGGCGCTCTTTGTCGATTGCGATAATCTTCGCTTCTACGGTTTCGCCTACTTTAACGTAGTCTGCTGGGTTATTCACTCGCTCCCAAGAAATCTCAGAAATATGAATTAGACCCTCGACGCCGTCAACATTCACGAACGCACCAAAATCAACCACACCAGTCACTACGCCTTTTACAACGTCGCCAACATGCAACTCTGCAAAGCGCTCCGCGAGACCATCCTTGACCGCTTCCTTCTCAGAGAAAATCAACTTATTATCTTTGCGATTCGCGTCAAGAATACGCACCTTCATCGGTTTGCCAACCAAAGAGTTCAAACGTTGCAAAATCTCATCTTTATCCGCCGAGCCAACCCGTGGGTAATGCTCTGCCGAAAGTTGAGAAACTGGCAAGAAGCCGCGAATTCCTTCGTACTCGGCCAAAAGACCACCTCGGTTTGCATCAAACGGAGTGACTTCAATTACTTCAGCCCCATCAAGACGAGCTTGGATCTCATCCCAGCCCTTCTCCTT
>CANEKB010000080.1 GCA_947427985.1 uncultured Candidatus Saccharibacteria bacterium | reverse complement strand
GCACTCGTAGCTCAGCTGGATAGAGCGTTGGCTTGCGGAGCCAAAGGTCGCAGGTTCGAATCCTACCGAGTGTACCATAGAAAATAGTTCACCTTTTGGTGGACTATTTTCTATCTTAATGCATTTACGGTAAGATAAGAACCGACGCCTCATGGTGTTCTGGTGGCAATTTGGTTTCATCCTCCCTTTGATTATTCTCTATGGCTAGACAACGGAGGGAGATACCATAGATAACATAAAATACGGCATTTGGGTTTAATGCGCTAGTATACTCATATAATGCAAATGCATTATTCCCCCATAACATCGTTCCTTCCCCGATACTAAATATACTAGTCGGCCAAGCGGCATGATTTAGCGCATACCCGCTGCGGACGAAAGTATTCCATAACATGCTAAAATAATCTCATGGAGCACTTGTTCCACGGATTCTGCCGCAAAACCCTTGGGCTTTCGGCTCCGGTTTTGCCAAAGTTCCTTACACATGGAGATCGTGGGATCCCCTCTGGCCTTCCGTTTATGATGTTGGCCAAAGGCTACCTCGGTTTGTTTTCGGCCAAGGCCTTAACCAAACGTAAAGTGATTCCCTTTTACCCAGCCTATTGTCACGCGCCGGGAACGTCAATCCTTGGGCTAGCAACCAGCAGGTCCGGAATGTTGGTGCCAATGGCAACTATTGGTCATCTGTTGCTGATTCTGCTACCAACGCCCGCAACCTCAACTTTAATCCGGCGAATGTCAACCCGTCCAACGGAAACAATCGCGCCAACGGCTTTTCCGTCCGGTGCCCTTCGTTGTGCCCGATCTCCATACTGCGCAGCTCTAAACCGCCACTCCATCGCGTAGGAGTCGCCGTTTAGCTAGAACATACAAGTCGTCATTTTCTAGCTCACACTAGTTTATGGCTACTTACTTAAAACTTAGGTCGGTCCAAGGTAGGTGCGGCAGCACTTCCGACCTAACTAAGAACCGCTTATCCTCCCTTGATTACTCTATGGCTAGACAACGGAGGGGCATGCCCCAGAAATAATAGTAGTGTGTTCCTTGGGAGTTTGTGATTGTGTTAGCATTGACGTATTGACCATTACTAGACCAGGAGAAAGCTGTGTCACCAGCGAGAAAAAACTTACTGCGATAGCTTTCGACTGGACTCACGTGTCCGCTGCGGACGACACGCTTTTCTTCGTCCGCAGCGGCAGACCTGCTAATAACTATCCTCTTGAATCGGGCGGTTTTGACTATTCTGACTGGGGTCATTATTGGTCTAATCAAGCATCTGCGGTCGTAAACGACCGAATATCTAGTTACTTCTTAGGCTTTTACACTATAGCCTTCTCTTCTCGAGATAGCCACCGTTTCTATGGTCTCTCCCTCCGTTGTCTAGCCATAGAGTAATTAAGGGGAGGAAGAAGATAATAACGAGAACAACATGTCATAAATAAAAGAAAGAATCTTGGATTAATTGTATCTAAGCCAACTAGTTTTAGGGTCAGATCGAAATCGTGAAGCTTGGCTTCTGAGGCTGGAACCTTTTCGATTTAGGGAGCGTAGCGAGTCTATGAGAAAAGTTCCACCTTCGATTGAGAGATAACCCTAAAACTAGTTGGCTTAGACATGATTATAACGATTCTTTTCCTTATTTATGCTATAATAAGCTTATGTTTGAGAGGCTTTTTGGTAAAAATAAACACCCTAATCCCCAGGGCCCCGCCCCTATTATTAATCCATATACCCCTTCCGACCCAACTACCCTCTCCCAACAAAACGCCATTATTTCTTATTTCATGAACCCTAACACCGACGCTTCCGGCACTCCTAACGTCACTCCAGACCAACGCCAACTCTTCCTCGCTCGCCTCAAAAATAACGAGATCTCGCTCGATCAAGAAGCCGCCTTCCTTCGTCGCATCCGTTCCCCGCTCCAAGATCCCGCCATCGGTCCCGCTGGCGTCTTCGCAAAAATCTCCGCTCAGCCTCGCGAAACCCAAATTCTTGCTGTCGCTACCGGTTACAACGCCACCAACTGGCAAAACGTCACCGAAACCTCACTTCAACAATTCATTGACCCACCTCGCCGTCACCAGCCCGACTACCGCACTCCAATCGGTTTCAAAGCTTTTCGCAAAGAATTTCTCGCTGGCATTAAACCCCAAGCTTCTGAAAATCAAATTGAATCTTACCGTATCGCCATGGATTCTCTTGAGCGCATTATTTACGGCAAGCGTCTTGAATATTATCAGCAATTTGAAGCTTTACGCAAACTCGCCACCGATCCGCAAACTTCCCCCGAAAAGTCCTCTACTCAGAATACCGCTGTGGACGCCGACCAGCCTAAATCATCTTCCGTTACCACTACCAAGCCTACCTCACTCACAATCTCCACAATCACGTCCGAACGTCGCGAGCAGCTTCTTAGTCGCGTCGTTATCGATGGCGACCCTTGGTACCAAGCCGGTGAAGAGTACCGCCTTAGCTCAGTCAACCTCCTAAACGCTGGTCTCGACCCTGCCTACGAAACTACCCTCGACGGCAAGATCATTTGTCTTTCTAAGATCTTCCAGCTCAGTAGCGGCCGCCCTGCCGTTATCGCCTACATTCCAGCCGAACAAGGCGTCAAGGTTCGTAGCTACTATCAAGATCGCTCCGAAGGCCTCTGGCACTACATGCCCGACTACGTCCATGATCAGTCCAGCAACAGCCTTGAGTGGTTTGGCAAAAGCTATTCCGAATCTGCCACCACTCTTCCCGTTGGTCTCCAATCCGTCCTCTGTCAAATTGCTATGACTCATCCTGCCGAACGCATCACTATGACAAATCCTGATTTTCTCTTTTCTGGCACTGCCAAATCTTACCTCTCCATGCAATCATATCGTGACGCTCTAAATACTGGCCAACTCCGTGGCGATTTCTATAAAGAAGTTTCTCATACTCCACTCAATCCTGACGCTCGCATTGGTAATCCACGCAAAGGCGCCCCGCAACTCATCTCGGTTAACGCTGATAAAGCCCCTGACTTTACTAAACCACTCACTGCCTTCAAAACTTATTCCGAACTCATCGGCGAGATGTCTCTTTACGGTTTCCCTTCACATGATGGTCAGTACAACTGGCTATTTGGCCGAGATTATCGTGGCCGCTCTTGGGTAGCTTATATAGAAGCCGTTTCCCCGCTCACCGACACCGGCTGCCGCAAAGAATGGCTCAGCGCCACCGATATTCAAACTCCTCTCTACGAATTTAGCCAGCAATCCGACGGCTACGGTGATCCCACCGATACTCGCAAAGGCTACACTTCAATGTGGAATAACTATCTCAGCAAAATCCCCATTATCGAACAGTTCATCGCCGCCCTCGAACCCCGCAACCAATCCTAACTTCGCGCTCGCGCCTACTATACATTATGCCAAAGGCCCCTCATACGAGGGGCCTTTTCTAGTTCTCGGCTAGTCTTAGGCTTGAGTCTTGTTTGCCTCATCGGCTTTTTCTTCGCTCGCTTTTGCCGCTGGAGCCGCAGTCTTGCCGGCTGGAAGCTTAATCCATTTCTCTAATGGCAACCATACAACTACCGCATTCAAAATCGCCATGATAATAATCAAAATCAAACCGATACCAATGCTTGTGTCCGCAGTTGCTCCGAACAAACTTACTGCCGAGTTCACACCAGAAACCGAGTTTGCTACATCGCCACAATCTATAATCGCGATTACTGCACAGATTACAGCCACCGCTGTTGTTGCAATTTTAGCCCACATCGGCAACTCTTTCTTGTAATCTTTCAAGCTACTCACTACCGTAATCACAATAATCGCCACAAATAGCATCAAAGTGATCCAACCATCACCCTCAGTTCCGTTCACCGACTCCGAAGCTGACTGCCCAAGTACGCTTACGCTTACAGTTGCCCACGGTAAGAACGTCGAAATCACGCCCAGCAACGATGCGATCAAAATTATTATTTTTTTCACCATAGTGACTACTCCTCTCTAAAGGTTTATTAACTATATCTACCTTAATTGTAGCATAAAATCATTTTATATTTTCATAATTACTCATCCGTCTACCATGGACGGCATGTTTTTCTTCGTCCGCAGCGGGTATATCGAATATTCAATAGCAATGGTTGCCATGCGTGGGTTATACTGGTCTAGCACTCCTCGCATTTCGCCATACATATATTATCTTGACACTATAAACGAAGACACCTCACCAAATCGTTCCCATGATACTAGGTACGGTATCTCCCTCCGTTGTCTAGCCATATAGAGTAATCAAGGGGAGGATGAAGAATAAAAAATAAGCCCCGAGGGGCCATTTTCATTTTCTGGCGGAAGCGAGAGGATTCGAACCTCCGAGACATTTCTGCCCACACGATTTCGAGTCGTGCGCCTTCAACCACTCGGCCACGCTTCCG
>CANEKB010000079.1 GCA_947427985.1 uncultured Candidatus Saccharibacteria bacterium | reverse complement strand
GACCTCTTGACCGTTTTCAAGATGGGCTTTGATTTTAGCTTTGTGCGGGCGGCTGACAAGTCCATAAATCTCAGGCACTGATAAACAACCTTCGTAATCTTTGGTCACCTTACCTTCGGTACGGATGACTTCGGGGTTAATTAACGCAGTAAAAGAATTATGTTCTTTATCGTCGAGATCGTCGCGAACGATAATGATGCGTTTATTAACTCCGAGCTGAGGTGCGGCCATGGCGGCGGATAGCTCGTAGGGATGCTCCTTTTCCCAGGCTAATGACGATTCGACCATATCTGCGATGATTTGGCGAATCTCGTCGTCAATTTCGCGGACGCGACTGGATTTGGCGCGCAGGCGCGGATCGGGGGTGGTAATAATTGGTTTCATTGTCGTATATTATAGCATATATTGTCTTTTATAGTAAGGATGGTGGATTTAGGAGGAGAGACACAATAAGACATCCCCCGGTTGAGCCGGGGGATTGGGCCAGATTAAACATAATGCTGGGCATGCCAACGGTTTCTAAGCGAACTGAGCGTTTGATCGTGAAAATGGATGGCTGTTTTGATGGCGTTACGTCGGTCGAATGGATAGATTGGACCTTCTTGTAGGTATCCTTCAGCCTGAAAGTTCCAGTAATAAGCGGATTGAAGGAGAAGTTTATTAATTTCCGGGTCAGTCTGAAAATCTCTAAACATGGAGAAGAGGGTAGGAACTTGCTCGGGGCGAAGCACGCCATCAAAGCTGGCGCTAGTTTGCATGTGAAGCGCGTAAGCAGAAATGAAGAAAGCTTTTTGGCGAATATCGTCGGATCGAGTGTTAAAATTAGTGGTACTAAAGAGGCGTCCGTAGCGACGAGGATAGCTGCTGCAACAATTGTGAGTGGCGATAATATCTTCGGGGCATTGGAAACTAAGGCTTGCACTAACGGGATATTCAGCGTAGCGGTCTAAAGTCACCTCTATACTGATAGAAATAGTGTTATCATTAATTTTACCGCTGAAGGCGCCGAAGAGGTGAGTATGAAGATAGGATTTGAACGGGTCAAAGGCTGCCTTAGGTATACGAAAGCCTAGAAGCTTCTCGAGGTCGGGCTGACGTTTTTTAGCGTTTTCAAGGGTTTGTTGGAAGTCAGAAGTCTTAAGGATGTGGTGGGCCTTGGTGTGAAAATCTTGGGCGGCATGATGAACTTGGGGAATTTGCCAATAGGCGAAGTCGTGAGGAAAGCAGCTAGGTTCGACATAGAGTAAGGAATTGTCGAGCGGGCGGAATATGTGATCAATGATGCCAATGCGTTGTCTTAGCGTTTGTTGATGAGCATCAAGAAAACGCTGTTTTACGGTCGAGCCAACGAAGTTGGTAACCCCGGCATAGCCGGCATATGGCTGATAGAATGCTTCATTCATTCCGCCAATCATCTTGCCGTTGATAGTGTAATAGTTTTTTTGAGGCTGATCCATAGTAATCACTCTCCTTAGATAGTTGGCTTGGGTTCTTAAGGTGCAGTTATTTAATTAACTCATATGTTCATAAATATGTCAATAGATAAGAATTAGTAGCTCAATCTTTGCAGTATAATTTATAGTAAGGATGGCGGGTCTAATACGACGGAAAACTGTGGACTGTTCGAGAAGGGAAACAGAGCTTGGCGGAGGGCTTCTCGAGAAGTGGACTTAATAATGATCTGCCAAGTATAACCACGACTAGTACGCTCATGGAAAGCGGGGAGGGGCGGGGAGACTTGGAGAGAAGAGTTTTTTTGCAGGGCGGTAGCGGCCTGCTGGATTTTGGCGAGAGTGGTTTTTTCGGTTTTATAGGTGACGGATAATTTAGCGAGGTAAATGAAAGGTGGCAGTTGGCCGGTGCGGCGATTTTTGAGCAGATGTTTAGCAAAAGCGGGAAAATCAGCGGCTATAGCGGTTTTGATAACGGGGTGATCGGGCTGGTAGGTTTGGATGACAACATTAGCGATGTCGAGATGTCCACGTCCGACCCGTCCGATAACCTGGGTGAGCAGCTCGAAGGTGCGTTCTTCGGCGGCAAAATCTGGCAGCGAGAGTCCGGCGTCGGCTTGAACAATGCCAACGGTGGCGAGATGGGGAAGATCGAGCCCGCGAGCAAGGGTCTGGGTACCGATGAGGATGTCGATAGCGCCGGATTTAACCTCTTGATAGAGGCTGGCAAGATCGTCGGTTTTCTTGTTGTCGCCATCAAAACGAGCGATTTTAGCGTTAGGGAAAAGGCTAGTAAGCTCGGATTCGAGAAGCTGAGTACCGAATCCTTTGTGAATAATGCCAGGATGATGGCAGTTTGGGCAGCTTGAAGGGACTTTTTCGCTATGTCCGCAAACATGACAACTGAGAGTATAAGTGTTAGCATGGAGGATCATTGGTAGATAGCATTCTGGACAAAGAGCCTGCCAGCCGCATTCCTCGCAAATAGTTAGAGGCGCGGACCCACGACGATTATGAAAAATGAGAGTTTGATGTTTAGCTTGGATATTATCTTTTATCTTTGTCAAAAGTTGGTTAGAGAAGTAACGATTGCGGCTAAAACTGGGGCGATCTTTAAAATCAACGATGCAGATTTTGGGGTCAAGAGCAGTAGTCTTAGCTTTGGCGGAAAGTTCCGTCAGGGTGTTTTTGGTTTTGGCAAGGTAATAATCAGTAAGATTAGGAGTGGCGGTACCGAGGATGCAAGGGATTTTGAGACTGCTAGCCATAAAACTAGCAAGGCGAGTAGCGGCATAACGAGGGGTGTTTTCCTGATAATAGGCGCTCTCATGAGCCTCGTCAATAATGATTAAGCCGAGGTTATTTAATGGGGCAAATAGGGCAGAACGTGGCCCAATGATGACTTGCGGGATGGTGTTTTCGAGGATTTGGAGCCAGATTCGGCGGCGCTCAGCCATGGTCTGGGCGGAATGAATCAGAAGAACGCGCTCGCCGAAGGTTTGCTCGAAAATCTGGACAAGTTGACCAGTAAGGGCGATTTCGGGCACGAGCAGGATGACGGATTTTTGCTGTTTGAGGGTATCTGCGGCCAGTTTGAGATAGATATTAGTCTTACCACTACCAGTAACACCTCGGAGTAGACGGGTTGGTCCTGGGGCTTCCTGGAGGCTCTGGAGGGCGGTTTTTTGAGCGGTGTTGAGTGGAATTAGTGGGAGTTTGAGTGATTTTTGGGCATTTTCGCTGGAGGTTTTTACCGCCTGGGCGTTTTTAGAGCCACTGGAGGCGTTCGTGGTGGGTTGCTTAGTGGTACGGCGCTTGGCAGTTTTGGGCTCATAGGCGACTAGCTGTGAGGTCTTAAAGGCGGTACGGGCGGCAAGTCCAGCCGGGATCATGAGCTCGGTGGTCATGGGGAGCGGGGAAAGATAATATTTTGAGAGCCAAAGAGCGGATTTTAGAAGATGTGCGGGGAGAGGTAAGGGGTGGAGGAGACGAGCGATAGGTTTGGTCGGAAAGTCAACGCTTTGAACCTGGCGAAGAACAATACCGAGGACGGTACGACGACCAAGTGGAATGAGGACAATGTGGCCAGGGAGGAGTTTTTGGTCGGAAGAATAGGTCAAAGCACCCCCGCCATTCCGATAGACCTCCGTTGGAATTACCTCAAAAAACATAAAGTAATTATAGCATAGAATCAGCAACAGGAGCCCTAGGGACTGAGGGTTTACCTGCCTTCTGACGCTTGGGGACGCTCTCAAAATCGAGCCTTTCAGGCCGTGATTTTGACCCGCGCCCGCCTAAAAGAGCGTCAGAAGGCAGGTAAACCCTCAGTTCTAAGTTCATCTGTTGCTTATTTCTATGTCGTGTTTCTTCTGTATTCTTCTCCTTGCATTACTCTATGGCTAGGCAACGGAGGGAGAAGCCATGATATAACATATAGTCAGTGAGAAAGATGAGGTTCTCACCATAACCTAATCCGGCTGTCACTTGTGAACCAATGCTAGTGGCAGATGTGCTGCGTCCACCTAGGCCGGGGTACTCGATTTGACCGGTATTTGCATAGTTAGCTAAGAACCCGCTGCGGATGAAGACTGTTCGGCCAAACATTAACTAACAGTTAAGGTTTTGAGGATATTACGAAGTATAATACCCCTGTTAACTATTCCTTAAACCTTGTACTGGTGTTAAGGTTTTACCCGAACGGGAAAAGTATTTGATTTCGTCCGCAGCGGAGAAGCTGGCGTACATATCGTTGGCAACATTGACTATGGAGCTGAAGGGGCACTATATCGTACTAGCTCTGGCCGTAACTTAACTACTAGTTTTCGTCTTAATGCCAGCTTGGATTCTGCGCCCAATTCATATTTCCAGAAACGTTGGGGCGCTTCCCTCCGTTGTCTAGCCATATAGAGTAATCATAGGGAGGATGAAACACTAGATGAAGATAAGAGTACGTTCGGTTATTTGTTCGTATTTTATATAATATATACT
>CANEKB010000078.1 GCA_947427985.1 uncultured Candidatus Saccharibacteria bacterium | reverse complement strand
TGGTGCTGGCGGTAGGGGGAGGATTTTTTGCGGCATGGCAGATGGGGTGGATAGGTAAAGAAAATACTTCGGGTAACGAATCGGTCGCACTGACTAGAGAGGAAGCAGCGGAGCGGGCGTTTGCACGTTATGCGAGCTTCGTTTTGACTGGCACAGCAAGCGATAGCTACTCCACTGATGCAGATTTTGGCGAGTCAGAAGTTGAGAAACAATTCCTTAGTCAGACGAAAAATCCTGCTTTTTGGGATACCTCAATAGAATTACTTGAAAGCGCACAAAAGGCGTATAGCGAGCTCGAAAATTCGGACGAGTTACTAACTGATTTAATGAATTATTACGCAGAGTGCTTAGAGTTTTTGAAAAACTTCGAATCATATCCCTCGATTTCGGTAGATATAATGGAGGAGTTTTATTTGCGGGACGGGCGTGAGGTAATGATAGATACTGTTATTGAAACCTATGCTCCATACGCGGAGGATACTTCATCGGTGGTCGCGAACTATGCTCAAGTCATGAAGCAAACAGCCGAGGCGCTGGCAAATAAGCTAGATTTTTATACTAATTCTGGTTGCTTAGTCGATGGAAGTTTCAACGCAGAATGCGTCGCCAATTTCGAGGAAGCTGACGAAATTCCCGAGGCGGTTGAGATCTCCGATGAGCTCGAAAGTACTGCAAGAAACTTTGCTGAAAGGACGGCTGCCCGCGTGCGAACTGGTGCGTTAGATATGCTAGCGGAAGCAAAAGACTTTGTAAAACCGGAGGATAAAAATGAAAACTAGCAAACACAGAGTCTTGGGGTTAGTTTTAGGCGGCTTCGCGGTTTTAACTATTTCTATTGGCATAGTCACAGGTTTAATGGTGAATAATACATATGCAGCCAAAGTATTGAATTCAATGGACCCCGAGACGATTGCGAAAAAGACCCAGGCGCAGGCTCTTTCGAGTTGTTTGAGGAGCGCCTCAATTTGGAGCGGTAAGCTCGAGGACTATTCTGGGCGAATTTTCGAGAGCACAAGTACTGAATCTTTCTCGTACATTTGGTACGGTTCGAGCAGTAACCACTATCAGTTCAACCGAACGAGTGGCAATTGTAATAATATTTTCGGTAGTAGTTATAGCGACTTGTTAGAATTTCAGGTCAACGTGCCAGAGAAATATAAGGCCAACAAGGCCGATGAAATAAAGGCTAAGCTAATAGAAATCGGCTACTACGAGAGTAATGGTCGGTATTATATGGATTCCGCAAAAGCGCTAAAGTATTTTACTGGTTACACTGACAGCACAATGCTATTCAATGATACAGAGTCTGCGCAGATTATCGCTTTTTACATTAACGCCGACAGTCCGCAGGGTTATGGCGGTTTTACATATTACGACAACGACGAAACGAAGGCCTGTGATGTTGCAGAAGAGCATAAAGCCTCTGACGCGGCGACAGCCGCAGCCAACTCTGGTGCCGAGTACGTCTGGCTGAATGTTAGTACAACGAAGCGTTGCGCGGTTAAAGCCAAAGATCCCTCCAGTGGCGTTATGGTCTACACGATTCAAAATATGCGATATAACGGAGCTGCTGGAACACAGAAAACTTTCAAGGAACTTGTCGATCAATGGAATGTCCATATCGACTATATGTGGAAAGATGCGGAGGGGGAAGAAGGTGAAGATTTGATTGGTGGGGAAACGATTGATCCTATTACTGGTGACGAGGTCATGGACGAGGGTGGTCAAGCCGCCATCGACCCGTGCTATAATGCTGGCGCTTCCCTCGGCTGGATCATATGCCCAACTCTCGACATCATTGGAAAGGCTGTAGTCGGTATTTACGACATAGTGGTTCAACCATTTTTAGAAATAAAATCAGATTGGTTGAGTACTAGTACAAACAGTGTTTACGGTGGCTGGAAACAATTTCGGGATTTTGCTAATATAATCTTCGCAATTGCCTTTGCAATTATTATCCTCGCGCAAGTTACAGGTATTGGTATCTCCAATTATAATATTAAGAAGATCCTACCACGGCTCATTATGGTCGTAGTATTAGTAAACCTATCGTATGTAATTTGTCAGATAGCTGTAGATATTTCAAATATCCTTGGCTCAAGTTTACAGAATTTATTCAATAGTATGGCAATGAAGGTCGATGCGCCGCCAGGTGTTACTGACGTTGAAATGTATGGTGGTGGCGGTACGGCGACTTGGTTCTCGCTTGGTGGCGTGGTGTCGACTGGCCTCACAATCGTTTTGGGTGGCGCGACGCTAGGGGGGCTTGCTGTGACGTGGGAGTTTTGGTTGCCTATGTTCCTCCTTACTGTGCTCGGTTGCGCGGTTGGCGTGTTGTTCTTTTTCATCATTCTGGGTGTACGGCAAGCAGGTGTGCTAATTTTGACCGCCTTAGCGCCAGTTGCTATTGTATGCTATGCCCTACCAAACACAAAATCGTTCTTTGATAAATGGAAAAAGATGTACATGGGACTGCTTATTGTATATCCGATTTGTGGCGCCTTGATTGGCGGTGGGCAGTTCGCGTCTGCATTGCTTATTGCGGCTGGAGGAGGATCGAACTTCTTTTACGACCTGGTGGCAATGTTGATCCAGGTAGTACCATTCTTCCTCATCCCGAGCATCCTAAGGAGCTCGATGGCAGCAATGGGAAACCTCGGCGCAAAAATTGCAATGGCTGGGAATCGTGTTGGGGGCTTCGCAAAACGTACAGCTGGAAATTCACGCTTTGTTCAGGAAAAACAACGCGAATGGGCGCGCAATAATAACCAGCGCCGCGATATGAAGTTGGCAAATCGGTATAAAGGCTTAGCTGACACCACCAACGCAAAAGTTAAAGGATACGAAGACCGCTTGCGTTCTGCTGGAGTCGACCTGAGCGACACTAAAGCCGTACGGCGTTTCCTCGGTGACGAATATGGGGCTTACCGACGCGCCAAGAACAAGGCCGCTTCCGTAAATTATCGCGCAAACCAAGCTCGCCGTCGTTATGAAAGTAGTGTCATGGAAGATGCTGCAGCCGCGACCGGCGCTAGCCGCGAGCTGCTCGCTCCAGGTACAAAGCGTTATGAGTCCTACATGGAAGGTCTCGAGTCAGCACAACGTGTAAAAGATGCTGCCGACCAACAAAGGTTGTTTGAAGCTGGACGCGGAACCTACACGGACGCAGGCGGAAACGTTCACGATATCAATGCCGGCGATATATCTAGCCTCGAAAGTGCGCACGCACATTTTCTTGAACAGCTGAGAGACAATCCTAATGACGTAGAGGCCCGAGCTAAGCTAGAAGCAGTGCAGGATATGTTGGCAGCGCGCGGTGATAAAGGACATGAGGCAATGTACCGCAGCTACAAAAACCTTGCGAATAGTAGTAGTGCTACTCAACTTAATTCTGAAGGTCTGCGCTATGCCGCTAATCATCTCTCTAAGTATGCCCCGCAGATTAAGAAAGGCAGTCGTAGCTTCGACAAGCTGCTCAACCAATACCAAGCCGGCACGGTCGATAGTTTTCGGAGTACTGCCGCAGGCCATGGTAAGACTCTCGAGGAAGAATTGGACACAAACAGTGCGCTCGGTTACAATGCTAGCAGCTTTAACGACATGAATGAGGACGCTATTCAACGCTATATCGATATGGCTGAACACGGAAAGTTAGATAGTAAACAGCTACAGCACCTAACAAAAATTGCTAACGAAGCCCTCAATAATGACGAGATTCAACTGAAAGGTGATGTTGAAAAACAACTTCATGATTTTCTCTCTGCTGCCTACGGCACAGGAGCCGTCGGGCACAGTACGCTAGCTCAAGGGCAGTCCACCATAGGTTCCGATGCTATCAAGAATGCTAGCCTAAGCTCACTAAACGACGTCGCCCAGCGAATCCAGAATAATGACATTACTGGAGCCGCTGCTACTAAGCTTGTCGAAAATGCGCGGCGCTATATGGAAAGCGGCGAAACAATTGATGCCGATCGGGCGCAGGCTCTTCGTAAAATCATCTCTACTGCTCAAGTCAAAGGCGTCGATAGTCTTGATAAAATTAACGGCGTCAACGCTGGAGATAACTTCAGCTACGATGAGGCTTCGTTTAAGGTCCGTGGCGCAAAAGCCACCGCAAAAATGCCTACTGGATGGACGCGCAACACTTCTGGCACTTGGGTAAATATTACTTCGGGCGCGCCACTCACACCTACTGAAGTCAGGAAAGCCGAAGAAATAGAACGTTATAATAATCAGCGGGATATTGAATCTGGCAAGTACTCATAGAAGATATTTTGCCTATGCTTGCAAAAAATATTGAGGTGGTATAAAATCATTGCAATGGTTAGCAGAGAGTTGTTATGTGGCTCTAAGCCACGTAACTTACGGGATATTCAGTAACCCTACTGCTGGCAAAATCTTGAAAGGACGTGATTTTGTGGTACAAGACGCTCAAACCTATGCTCGCTGGGATAGGGGTTTAAGTAACAGTTGCCCGCTTTGCGGCACTGGCATGAACGAGGGTGACAATGGTCTCGAGGTACGCTCCTGCCCCAAATGCCGCCCCATCCACAAGCAAGACCTGTTCGGTAAAGGAATGCCTCCCCGTCTTCGAGAGGCCGGGGAGACCTTCAGTTTCTTACGCTGGGCCATCATTCGGCGTGCCGAGGCGGATAGTGCCGAGGCGGGGTGGTCATTCGAAAAGCGAAAGCAACTTGTGGATGATATCATTTCGATTTGGATTTATGGTTATGTTCCTGCTCCTAGCCATGTTCCCGCTCAAGGTCATGCTGCCGCTCAGCGAGCCGCCACTCAAGCCGAACAAGCCTCTGGCGACGCCCGCCGCGCCACCATCGCTTCCCGTTCCACCTACTGATCCTCAGTAAAACCCAGCTCTAAGTTACAGAAAACTTTAAGCCCTCCCTCAGAACCTCCACATTGTTCTTAATCCCCTTCAGGCATTTCGCTT
>CANEKB010000077.1 GCA_947427985.1 uncultured Candidatus Saccharibacteria bacterium | reverse complement strand
TTCGATAGTAGTGGTGGTAGTGTCGTCTGGAGTGGAAGGATCGGTTGGAGTGGTAGCGCCAGTACCCTTCATAAGGTCGGCCGCGATTTGAGCGGGAGTCTGAGTCTTGTTGCCAGTAGCAGTCTTAAAGGCGGTGGCGATAGCCAAAACTTTATCGTAGTTACCCTTAGAAGCGTCTTTATCGGTTGGCTCAACGCTATTGACCTTAGTGTAAACAGCATCCCATGCACTGTAGCCATCAATGTAGGCATCATCCGCCAAAGCTTCTAGCCCCGCAATTGTGTCCTTACCTTCGAGACTCTTCTGGTCCTTCAAGAGTGGCTCAAGAGCATTGGTTAGCGTGCTGATAGCAGTGTTGTATGCATTAAGCTTAGTCTGAGCTGCAGTAGCAGTGTTATAAAGACCCTGGAAGTATGCATTATCAGTCAAAGCGCTCACTGAGAAAGAAGCAACTGTAGCGTTCGCGTTGTTCAATTCAGAGTAATCAACAGCAACAGCCCCCTTAGTTGCGTCCTTATTCTCACCAGCAGCAGTGTTGTAAGCAGCAAGAGCGCTCTTGAGCTGTTCAACATTCTTGTCAGCAATCGCTTTATAGATAGCCTTGTAGAGATCGTAGCCATTAGTACCTGTAGCAGCATTGATTACATCTTGATCAGATGGGTTAACTAAGGTAGCTGGCTTAATGTAAGCTGGAGCAGTAGTAGTCATAGCGGACTTGACAGCCGAGATTGCATTAGTAACGTCAGCTTTATCAAAATTCCCATTCTCAGTCTGGTTTGCTTCAATAGCAGCAATAGCGTCTAGCAAAGTTGCATACTTTTTGTATGTTGCATTGCTTTCCACGGTTGCAACAGCTTTTTCTACTTCACCGCGAGTAGCTTTGATTTCCTCGGCATCTTCATTAGTGTCGCCACCTTCAGTGCCGGCGCCCGGGGTGCCAGTGCCTTCACTATCGTCGGCACCTGGAGTAGTCTCAGTACTAGTGTCTTCACCACCTTCAGCATATGTATTCGCAACCGGAGCAACGACGCCCAGGCCCAAAGCGAATGCTAACGCTAGAGCAGCCAAAACTTGACTTTTCTTCATTATTGTTCTCCTCAATAATTTTAATGATAACTAAGTCTATTTTACGCAATAAAAAAAAAAAATGTCAAGCATTTTCTAACGAAAATGTGGGTTTCGTGGCTAAAAAACCGGTTTTTTGAGTATAAATTTGACAAATTTATCCATAAATTGGAGAGATTATCTCCTCCCTAGCCGAAGCTAGAGAGGAGATTTAAGCTAATTTTAAGCTTACCGCTTCGATTTTGCGGAAGTTTTGGTAGACTTGGCGCGAGAGCCGGTCGAACGGCTAGTCGTCGAGGCAGACTTCGTCGAAACTTTGGCTGATTTCGAGCGAGTCGCGACCGTTCGCGTGGAGGATTTTGAGGCAACGCGTGATTTGGTTGGTTTACTCGCCTTGGCTTCCGAAGCGGTTCTAGCACCACGGCCTCGGCCGGCAGCTTTCGGCTCTTCCTCGAGATGGTGCCGCGAAGTGAACCGATGTAAGAGGAGCGCCGCAACCACGAGGATGCCCGCGATAATCGCAGCGGCCGCACTCTTCACGGCAGAAACCACACGTGGCGAGTAGATCTCATTATTAAGACCGGTGTTCGGTAAGCTACCACCCGGGACACTAGGTTTCGTAGAGTCATCCGGCTTCTGGTCATCCTTATCACCATCGTCCGGATTCGTCGGATCGTCTTTCCCGTCGTCGCCACCAGGGGTCGGCGTAGTAGTATTACGGATTTCCCAGCTGCCATTCACAAAAACAAATTCTTGACTACTAGTAAGGTAAGCCGCATCAACCTTAGGATTATAGCTTCCACCTTTCAAACTGACCGATTCGGGGTCAAGACCTTCGATAACCTTGCCGGCACCAGCACTGAAACTACCGGAGTTAATCGTCAGAGACTTAAGCGCGCTAGGATTAGCTTCACGAGCTACTGCACCATACTCATAAAAGACATCGCCATAGTTACTATGATAATTACCATTATTAATAGTTATTTCAATATTACCGGCATAAACCCCAGCATTATCCTCGATCTGGAAAACCGCACCGCTTTCGTCGATACCATCATTCCCTGGCGTGACAGCGGTCTTTTCACCATTAGCTGTAATCCTCGTATCGCCGTCGAGAACAAACTTCCCGGCTTTCATGCCGATACCGGTATCTGCGCTAATATGCGTGCCGTTAATCTGCCAGTCGGCGTACCCAGCTGCATAGACAGCGGTGCCACGGGTCCGTGTCTGAATCCTAGCACCATCAAGCTTAATAACCGGGGCATTAGTTTGATCCTGGATATTGCCATTAACCGTGATCCCGTTAAATCCGTCAATCTCACCTTTGAAATCAATATTGACGCCATAAGCATGATTATTTTTATGCGAAACGAACAGCCCATAAGCGTAGGAGGTAGAAGTAGCGCGGAGAGTCACGTCGCGACGAATAGTCAGAGTTGTATTATTGGTGACGTTAGAGTCGTCCGAGCCATAAACCCGTATCGCAATCCCGTCACTATTGCTCGCATAAATCGTACCGGTACCAGTGATTTCGAGATTGCCACGATAAATATCGAGCACCCGGACACCCTCACTATCAACTTCAATATTATGATTGTTCAGATCTAGCACGAGTGGTTGGTCGGTCGGGCGATCAAAGACAAAGTTAGCTGAGCCCTTGATATCTTGAGTCAACGTAATAAGACTGACGTTTTTCCCAGCAATAGCGTTACTTAGGGCCGCTTGGAATTCTTCCGTATCAGCCGGTCGAACTTCCCCCTCTTTCAGCTCGCCTAGACCATCTTCGGTTTCAGACCCTTCACCTTCAGTCTCTTCGGTGGCATCACCCCCTTCCGAAGTAGAGTCTGAGCCGCCAATTTCTGGCGTAGTTTCGGTTTGTTCTGAGGCTAGGGCTGCGTTACCTACCGTGATAAGATAAACAACCGATGGAGTTGCAACCCCAAGCGCCATAATCAGAGCGAGAATGGCCAAATGATAACTTTTTGCGCGCTTTTTTGCCATATTTGTGCTTTCTTTTTAGTTTTAGTGTTGATTTTAGTAAGCTTTAGCTCTATTGTAGCATAAATTGGCAAATTTCAGCAAAAAATGGCTCAGGTCGAGCGACTTGAGCCATTATAACGCTTGTTATAATAGAAAATTCGTCTATGCGCCAACGCGGTCTTTGGAATTTTTGCGAGGAGCGTTCTGAGTAATGTAATCAATAATCTTCTCGGCAACATTGCGCCCAGTGACTTTTTCGATGCCAAAGCCTGGCGATGCATTTACCTCAAGGACAAGTGGCCCACGACTCGAACGCATTAAGTCGACACCGGCAATATGGAGACCCATAGCCTTTGCCGCTTTAACGGCGATACGACTTTCTTCTGCAGTAAGCTTAACACTCGTTCCCTCGCCGCCCTTATGCAGGTTACTACGAAAATCGTCGTCAAGCGACTGACGCTTCATACTAGCGACAACGCGCGAACCGACTACAAAAGCACGGATGTCCGTACCAGCTGATTCTTTAACATATTCTTGCAAGAGGATATTAGTGCCGTCTTCGTTATAGAGGTAGAAAGCCTGAAGAGCGGATTTAGCCGCCTTCTTAGTCTCAGCAAGAACTACACCGTTACCATGCGTACCGGAAGCGAGCTTAATAATAACCGGGAGACCGATTTGCTCCAAAAGATCGTCGATATCGGTCGTATTGCGCGAAACCAGAGTCTTCGGGGTATCGATACCGGCCTTTGTCAAGATTTGCTGTGAACGCAACTTGTCACGCGCCCGCGTGATTGCAATCGAACTCGACGCCGTCCAGACGCCTTGCATCTCGAATTGGCGCACCACAGCACAGCCGTAACGTGTCATATTATTAGAAATCCGGGGCATAATCGCATCAAAGCCGGAAAGAATCTTCCCGCGATAATGCACGCTTGGGTGCTTCTCGTCAAGGGAGAGATAACAGTTCTTATACTTAACAACCCGAACCTTGTGACCACGTCGCTCAGCCTCTTCAACAAGGCGTTTCGTGGAGTAGTTCGCGTTACCATTCGATAAAATTGCGATCTTCATTGCTCTATGATATCACACCTTAAGCGTTTTGTCAATAGGTTTTCCATAGAAAACGTCTCCTTGCCTAAGAACCCAAGGGCACTAGAAAATACAGGCAGCTAACACGAGCTGAAGGAAGGACGCGTGTAATAGCAGCTGGGTTTAATTTTGCATATAAGTTTTGTGAAATTCGTAGGGATCTTTCTTGAATTGCTCAAGGTCGAGTTTTTGCTTTGGCTTAAACTCGAATTCCACGTCCGGTAAAGAGACATCGACAACAAACTTACCTTGGAGCGTGCGACGTCCAATCAAGATCGGGAAGCTGTTGCGGCTACGATCGGAAAGCGAGAAAAGAACATTAATCTTGCGACCGTTGATCTTAATAGGCAGATGGACACGATAGCGCATTTGCTCCTGACCCATAGCGCTACGGACAACCATGACTTTGTAGTCCTTACGCTTGATAACTTTTCCATTATAGAAAGGGCTGTCTGGGCCAAAAAGAGAAAACCTAAGCAGACCATCTTTACCAACGCGAACATTGGAAGCCCAGATTGAAGAAGCTTCAGCGCCAGTGTCAATTTTGGCAGGAACATTATCGCGATGAGCTACGGAAATATAGACCGATGGCCCAATAATGGGGGTCGTCAATTTTGAGCTAGCATCAGCCGGCAAAGTTTGGTTATGATTAGATTTTTTATTCATGAAAAACAATTCCAAAATGATTGGTATATTCCCATATTAGCACACTTTTCCTAATCTGTCAATAGAGTAGCTAAGCCTGGTAGCCTATGGTATAATGAAGCCATGAAAAGTGATAACCCCAATAGAATTCGCAATGTCCTCTGGACAAGCGGTTGGGATTCGACCTATATGATCTTAGAAATGCTACGCAACGGGGAGACTGTGCAGCCGGTTTATATCATCAACCCGCGCCGGAAGAGCCGTTTCATCGAAATGGAAG
>CANEKB010000076.1 GCA_947427985.1 uncultured Candidatus Saccharibacteria bacterium | reverse complement strand
ACTGGTGTTAAGGTTTTGCCCGAACAGGAAAGTATTTGATTTCGTCCGCAGCGGACACACTAGCATGTATGACGGTGCCATATTTAATATCTATTATGGCGGCTCCACGATATACATTGGTAAAGCGGGCTATCTTTGGAGCTCTCAGGCTAATATTAATCTCACGAAAGCTTATTCTTTTGATATAGAGCCAACCATCGTAAATAATAATTTGTCTACTGGGCGATACTGGGGGCACCCCCTCCGTTGTCTAGCCATAGAGTAATCATAGGGAGGATGAAGAAAATAATAACGAGAACAACATGTCATAAATAAAAGAAAGAATCTTGGCTTAGACATGATTATAACGATTCTTTTACTTATTTATGCTATAATGATTATGTGAAGAAAATCGTCATTTCTAAACTTTTTCTCTATCGTCACCGTTTTCAAATTGGATTTTTTTTGTTAGCCATAGCTTATTGTGGTCTACTATTTGGTCTACCACTCTTAGCTCCTAACGGTCTTTCTGAGGCTGAGATGGAATCCGCTGCCCATTCTTACGCACTCCAGCCAGATTCAGTATTCAAGGGCGACCTAGTGAACCTACCCTACCGTGCGCTCCAAAAACTCTCGATTTCACTTTTTGGACTCAGCATCTACTCCGTAAAACTACCTAGCATCATCATCGGCCTCTTCCTAGGCTTACTGCTGATTTTATTGCTTAACCGTTGGTTTAAAAATAGCGTTGCTTTACTAGCCTCGATCCTTGCCGTGCTTTCCGCCTCTTTTCTTTATCTTGCTGGTTCTGGCACCCCCCTAATCATGCTCGTATTCTGGCCGACTCTTTTACTCTGGCTCGGTTCAAAAATCCAAGGCGTTACCAAGCCCAAACCAATGTATTGTTTTATTTTCGCTTTCGCCTTACTGGCTTCAATTTTTACACCACATCTCCTCTACTTAGCAGCCTTTATCGTAATTTTTGCTCTTGCACACCCACACCTACGTTTTACTATAAAAACTCTACCAACTTTTCCGCTTATCTTGACTATGTTTATTATACTAGTTGGTCTAGCCGCGCTCGTCGTTGCAGCCTTCGTTAACCCTGTCATCGTTCCACAGCTTCTACTTGCTCCGGGTTTGACTTTTAGCCAATTCATCGAAAATATCAAGACCGCTTTCATCCCGCTCTTTTCTTGGAACACTACCCTAGAAAGCTCATTTTTATCGCCTTTCGTCGGTCTCGGTTCAATCGCACTCGCAGTAATTGGTCTTCTTTCCACAACCAAAGGCTTTTTTGCCTCACGTAACTCTATTGCCACTTGGCTTATAATTTTTACAATCTTTCTTGCCGGACTTAATCCCGAATCAGCTATCCTTATACTTCTACCATTAGCCATTCTTATTGCTCATGGTCTCCGTTATATCCTTGACAAATGGTACAATCTATTTCCGAGTAATCCTTCCGCTCGTATCGCCGCCTTCTTCCCGATTGGACTGTTTATGGGAATCATGATTCTTGGTGGCATCACGCATTTTCTTTTTGGATATCGTTATGTTCCTATGGTTGCCAACGAATTCAATGATGACTTAAATTTAATTTACGACAATATCCCATCAGATACAACCTTATATGTAATCAATAATGACGTCGCTTATAACTTCTATAAAATCCTCGAACAGGACGGACAAGGCTATAAAATCGAAAACACACTGCCCGAAGCCACTAGCTTACCGTCAAAATATGCTACACTCGAACATCAAGAGATCCCCGGCACGCTTAATACTATAATAACCTCGCCAAAATATGAAAATTCTGATAGACTATACATATATACTAAAAACCAAGTTGCTGAATCCGTAGAGGAGTCAGAAGAATCAAAGGAGTAAATATGGGTGCTACGATGGATCAAATGAAAATGCTCAATCAGTTGCGCAAAGCTCAAAAGTCTTTGAAAAATGAAATTGTTGAAGTTGAAGCTGGTGATGGCGCCGTAACTGTCCAGATTACCGGTGAGCTTAAAATCAAAAGTGTTAAAATTGACCCCGCTAAAGTCGACCTAGATGACATCCAGGAACTCGAACACTGGATCGAAGACTGCATGCGTGACGGATACGCTAAAGCCCAAGAAATCGCTACTGACAAAATGAAGCCACTAATGGGAAGCCTAGGTAACCTAGGTTTATAGGAGTTACCCGTGATAGATAAAATCGAAATCAGCGGTAGTAATTACAAAATTTCAGACAGCTTCCGCAAATACGCTACCAAGCGTATCGGAAAGCTGGACCGTTACTTGCCTCGCGGCAGTAAGAAGGATGTCGTCGCCAAGATTGTTGTTACTGAGGTCGATCGTGCTCATGGCAACAAATACGAAGTTTCCGCAGCCATGGAGATCCCAGGCGGCAAGGTGATAACCGCTCGCGACGAGTGTTCTAACGTCTTTGCTGGTATCGATATTATCGAAGCCAAGCTCAAGGGCCAAGTTCGGCGCTTTAAGCTTGAAGCTACTCCGCATCTTAGTAAAAAAGGTCTTAAAAGCCTGTTTATTAAGAGAGGATAGTATGCTATACTAAGGGGGTATATTTTGTGTGGAATTGTGGAGAAAATGTCCGATGGAAGAGAACCAAGACAAGAAAAACGCCCCGAAGTTAGCAAAAGCTGACCAAAAGGCTAAAAATAAGGCAAAAACGCCCAAAGAGAAGAAACCAACCGATAAATTGGCTGATAAGACTCTGCTAACGCGGATTCTGCAAGGTGTTTTTGGTGATGCTCAAAAGAAAACCCTCCGTCGGATGTATAAAAAGGTTATCGAAATTGGCAAACTAGAGTCCAAGTACGAAAAAATGTCCGACAGGGAGCTTGCCGAACAGCCAAGCCTTCTCCGCGCTAAGCTTAAGGACGGCGGAACTGAAAAAGAACTCGACACTATTTTGGCCGATTCTTTCGCAATGTCACGTGAAGCCTCGAAACGCATCCTTGGTATGCGCCCATTTGATGTTCAGCTCATCGGCGGTATCGCCCTCCACGAGGGCAACGTCGCCGAAATGAAAACCGGTGAAGGCAAGACGCTCGTCGCTTTATCTCCGGCCGTGCTTAACGCTATTAGTGGCAAAGGTGTTCATGTTGTTACGGTAAACGACTACCTCGCTCAACGCGACGCTGGTTGGAACGCTCCGGTTTATAATTTTCTAGGTCTTAGTGTCGCAGTTATCATCAACCAGGCCAGCTTTATCTATGATCCTGAATATGAAAACGAAGAACATGAAGACGAACGCTTCCGCCATCTAAAGCCTTGTACCCGCAAAGAGGCCTACGCTGCCGACATCACCTACGGCACCAACAATGAGTTCGGTTTTGATTATCTTCGTGACAATATGGTCAGCGAACCACAATATCTCCGTCAGCGCGGCTTGAATTACGCCATCGTCGACGAGGTTGACTCGATCTTAATCGATGAAGCTCGTACTCCGCTCATCATTTCCGCTCCAGCTGGCGATAACCCAGATGCCTATTATCAGTTCTCGAAAGTCGCTGCTCAACTCACTCCAGACGACTACATTTTTGACGAAAAACGCCGCAGCGTCACTTTGACCGATGCTGGCGTCGAAAAAGTACAAGAAATTCTCGGTATAAAAAACCTCTACTCAATCAAGCATACTCGCCTCGTCTACCATATGGAACAAGCCTTGCGTGCTCAAGTTGTTTTTAAACGCGACAAGGACTACGTCGTAACTAATAGCGGCGATGTCGTGATTGTTGACGAGCACACCGGTCGTCTTATGCAAGGACGCCGTTATAACGAGGGGCTCCATCAAGCTATCGAAGCTAAAGAAGGCGTCGCTGTCAAACAGGAGTCAATGACTCTCGCCACGATTTCTTTCCAGAATTTCTTCAGACTATATCATAAGCTATCCGGCATGACTGGTACCGCTTTTACCGAAGCCGAAGAATTTCAGCAGATCTACTCACTCGACGTGATTCAGATTCCACCCAACCGCCCAATCCAGCGTGTCGATAAAGATGATTTGATCTATCGTACCGAAGCTGGTAAATTAAAAGCTATTGCTGCTGAAATTAAAAAGTATCACGATCGCGGTCAACCAGTTCTCGTTGGCTCTGCTAGCATCGAAAAGAACGAACAAATTGCTAAGTATCTAGATTCGCAGGGGATTAAATACGAGCTTTTGAACGCCAAAAACAATGAGCGCGAAGCCGCCATCGTTGCTAAAGCCGGCGAAAAAGGAGCTGTTACCCTTGCCACCAACCTAGCCGGACGCGGCACCGACATCAAACTCGGCGAAGGTGTCAAAGAACTTGGCGGCCTAGTGGTTATCGGATCGGAACGACACGACTCTCGGCGCGTTGACAACCAGCTTCGCGGTCGCGGCGGCCGTCAAGGCGATCCTGGAACCACTCAATTCTTCGTCAGCTGCGAAGATGACCTTATGCGCATCTTCCAAGGCGATCGCATCGCAATGATTATGTCTCGTCTCGGTGTCGACGAAGATACCCCGATTCAGAACAAACGTGTTTCCAAAACCCTTGAAGCAGCCCAGAAGCGTATCGAAGGTTTTAACTTCGATTCCCGTAAGAATGTCGTCCAGTACGACAACGTCATCAACCGCCACCGCAAAGTCGTTTACGGCATGCGTCGCAAGATTCTTGACGGCGAAAGTATTCACGCTGAAATCAAACGCCTAATTAAAGTTGCCGCTGAAGACCTAGCCAAAGACAGCGCCCGCATAAATAAAAATTTCGTTCGCGACATCTCTGATGTTTTCAATATCGACGAAGATACTCTTAAGAAAATTGGCGCTATTCGCAAAGAAAAGGACCGCGTCAAAGCACTTCAGGACGAAATTGAGAAGCAATATCAGGCTAAAGAAGCCGAGTTCACTGACGAAGTCATGCGCAAGATCGAGCGCGAAGTCTACCTTAAGGTTCTCGACATGCTCTGGATGCAACATCTTGAGAATATGCAGCATCTTCGTGAAGGTATCCATTGGCGCAGTATCGGCCAACGCGACCCGCTTGTCGAGTATCGTAGTGAATCACAGAAGCTCTTTGATGGTCTCGAAAAGAACCTGCGCGAGGAAGTTCTCAAGATTCTACTTAGCCTTACAAA
>CANEKB010000075.1 GCA_947427985.1 uncultured Candidatus Saccharibacteria bacterium | reverse complement strand
TCATGACCAGCACTATTGGGGCTTCTCCCTCCGTTGTCTAGCCATAGAGTAATCATAGGGAAAATGAAGAAGGTTAGCAAAAGTGTGCTATAATGTAAACATCGCGGGTATCGTATAGCGGCTATTATGTATCCTTCCCAAGGATGAGATTGGGGTCCGACTCCCCATACCCGCACCAAGATTGAAATTTAGCCTCTTCGGAGGTATTTTTTGCCTGTTCTAGCAAAGTCCGAACTTTTGTGTTTTATATACGGCAAAAGGTTATCTATTGATCAGATTGCTAGATTTGAATAGTAATAACTAATTAACCTTCATCCTCCCATTGATTACTCTATGGCTAGACAACGGAGGGAGAGACCAACGAAGCGCGCTCCATTTGCTCGGATTGGATCTACAATTGTAGCATTGAACCACAGGTAATAGTTTCTATAATAGCCACTAGACGTATCTATCTTACCGCCGGTTCCAATAGTAAGGTGTTCATCTTGGGCTACGCCGTAGGTATACCCAAAACCGTGACGCAAATACCCGCTGCGGACGAGGTGTCTCTTTTCTTCGTCCGCAACGGACACCCGAGTCAATCGGAAAGTTGGTACGGGAATTCTCTATGGTTTGGAGGAGGCGGTGGATTCAGCTGGACTAAAAGTGCGCCAAGTTTAGTATATGAAGGCATGTATCTAACTGTCGCCGATGGAATCGCTCCTACATTTTTAGGGCCACGTTTCTGGGGTAAACCCCTCCGTTGTCTAGCCATAGAGTAATATAAGGAGAGGATGAAGAAAAATAAACAGAAGTGGCGGCAAGCTTAAGGCTTTGCCTAGTTATTACGAAAAACTAAAAGAAACGCCCACTCGTAAGAATAGACGTTTCTTATGTACTTGTGCATTTTCTATGCTGGATGGTCTTGAGTAATAACTAAACTAGTAACCAACAAACCCATCTTAACACTTCTTTCCAAGTTCATAAGAAATAATCACTTCATTAAACGGGAATCCCAACCTCACGGTGTACCCAGTCACAGTAACATTTTGCTCCACATCATAATAAACCCTATCCCCGCGCGAACAAACCATCTCCTCATAATCATCCTCGAGGATCTTCTCTACCTCTCGTTCAAGTGACCATACGCTCCGTATCGACTTAAACGTCGCCGCGTATGCGCAACATTCCCCCGCCGGCACCACTAGGTTTGGTACTGTGAAATTCTTACCCGTATCCACGCTCTGGAACACCGTACTTGCTCCTAATGGCAAAAACTTCAAACCGACAAAAGCCACCAGCGCTAATACTAATAAGACCTTTACTAGCCGCCTAACCATTACTCTTCCTCGGCCCGCTCCGCCTCATCACTAATCGTAATAAATACTTCGACATCACCATTCGCATACAGCTCCGCTATCCGCCGGTCAAACTCCGTAAAGCTAATCTTTAGCGAATTATAGTTTACTTCCGAATCCGTTTTATCAATCAACTTCACAAAATAGTATCCATCGCCATTGCTCGACAAGAATCGACTTGACACTTGCCCCGGCTCCAACTTCATCGCTGCTGCCGAACGACCGCCATCAACATTCATATTGTCAACTAATCGCCCAGTCTCTTGGTATTCTACGTCTGGACCGCTCAGTTCCTCTGCAGCCTTTCGTAAATCATTATCACTCTCCGCCAAAATTCGCTCTACTTTCTGTGCTTGCTCCGCCGCCGGCTTATCAATCTCCTGCGATACCTTCGCCTTCATCAAAAGTAAATACAGCATCCGCCGATATTCTCGCTTATTCATTCCGAAATTATCGTTCAGAATCTTCAAGAAACCCTCTTCGCTCCGTTCCACACCTCCAACTTTCCGATGCTCATCAAAGGCCTGATCAATCTCCTGCTCCGTCACGGTTAGATTTAACTCTCGTCCTAGCTTCAACGCATAGGTATACTCCACCGCCGAATACAATGCTGCTTGCTTATAAGCTTCACGCACCGCTTCCGCATCTTCGCCACTTCCTAGTTGGCCGCCTTGCTGCTCCGAAGTTATCAAGTTGCTCCGATAAATCATGAGATAATCACTATATCGCACCCGTGCCCCTTCCACTTCTGCCACCGGCACCGGAATCACCTGTGTCACTCGATAAATCATATCGCCCGTATCCTGGAACTTGTAAAGCATCGCCCAACCTGCCACTACCATCAAAACAATCGCAATTACCGCCACGATTATAGTATTAACCATCAAACGATGCTTAGCATACTGCATCGGGTACTTGAATTTCTTCCCCCGCGCCAAAACCTCTTCGCGCCGTTCTTCGACTTTTTCTCGCTCGGTTTTTGGTTTTTGCTTAAAAATACTCATTATTTCGTCGCCTTACTTGCTAAATCTTGCAATATATTATAAATCTTTTCCGGTTTTTGCACCATACTAATTGTCATATTCCCCACTTGTGTTCGAATCAAAAGCGTCCCATATCCAAGCATCCCAGCCCAAATCCCCGGTACATCATATTTAATGCTCTGAATTTTATCTAAACCCAAATCTACTACCGTTTTCCGAAAAATTCCCCTTTGCCGTACCTGACGAATTCGTTCATTTGTCACTAAATAGTAGGAAAAGTACCACTTCATATACACGTTTAACGCAAACAAGAGCCCCACCGTTAGACATCCTAACCAGACAAAGAACCAGACTTGCTCACCCGGTCGCACTAGCATCGGAATATACCCCAATCCCACAAACAAAATCAACATTACCAACCCTCGCCATGTCGTCAAAAAATGCCGCCGAAATATTAGTTCTACTTCTTCCCCCTCGCGCTGCCCATCAAATGCCATTTCTGCCATATATCTATTATACCACGCGAAATGTGCTATAATATATATCAAAATAATGGAGTTTTATTATGGGAAAAGAACGCGATTTAGTTGAACGCAGCTTAGTCGTCTGTAAACCTGACGCCGTTCAGCGCGGTATCGTCGGCGAAATTTTACAACGCTTCGAGCGCGTTGGCCTAAAAATCGTAGGCATGAAAATGGTCATGCCGGATGAAGACCAATACCGTGCGCACTATGAAGACATCGGCCAGATGATCACTCGCCGTGGCGAACAAGCTTTTCGCTACAATCTAGCTTACATGATGACCGGCCCAGTTATCGCAATCTGCCTCGAAGGCGTTGAGTGCGTGCCTCTCGTCCGTAAAATTGTTGGTCCAACCGAGCCGAAATCCGCCGAAATGGGTACTATCCGCGGCGACTATGCCCACATGAGCTTCGGTTATTCCGATGCTAAAGGCATGGGTGTGCCAAACCTCATCCACGCTAGCGGCAGCAAAGAAGAAGCGAAGAAAGAAATCGCTCTCTGGTTCAAACCAGAAGAGCTCTACGACTATTCCGACCTTAACGAAAAATACACTCGCTAAACTTTTTCGAAACCCGAAAATACCGCCTATTAACTGGGCGGTATTTTCCTGCCTTCCTATGTTATAATAGAGGTGTCTTACTTTTTATACTATCAGACTACTACGGATACGCCCGCCGAAAGGACGCCATGTAGTAGTTAGGATGTTATCCGAGCTATAGTATAGGAAGTAAGACGCCTCGTGGCGTCCTTTTTGTTTCTCGTCACGATATTTAGCACTAACTTTACTACAGGAGGCAAGATGCCAGGCGAAAGCTACAACACTCAAAACCATGAGCCAAACCAAACTACTGAATGGGATAACCTTAAGAAAGAAGTCCCTTTTAGTGGCGATCAGCACAACATGCAAGACAAAGATCCCACAGTAGATCTTAATGCAGAGATTCGAGATACTCTAGAAACTATGGATAAACATACTAGCAGCTATATCCAGCAATTCGGGTCCAATATTTACAATATCTTCAAAGCAGACTCAGAAAATCCAGAAAGTCAAGAATTTGCCCAATCATTTGCTAACGCTTTCAAACAGGCTCTTGCCGGCGACAAGCTTAAAGGCGCCTACCTATACGGAAACGACATGCTAAAAATTGGCGCTGACGCCGACAAGGTTCGCGAATGGCATATGGAAATAAAAGGTCACGGTGAAGATCAAGTTTATACCCCAATCGGATCTACTGATTTTTCAGAACGCGCACCAACAGGAGACCCATACGCAGACAATTTTCATACAATGGATGAACGCACTCAAAGCTACCTAGGGATGACAACTACGAATACATTGTTCAAATTGTTTGACGATGACTTCGCCATAAGCAGCAACGACCATATCAGGCAAGCTATCAGCAGTGGCATGTTAAAAGGCGCTTATCTCGACAATACAGGCGCACTTCATACTGGAGAATCTGCCAACGAATATCGCAAACGCGACAAACAAGAGTCCAACTAGCCCGTTCATCTACGAACTTTACAGGGGTCACAACAAAATGAACTTGTATAGCCTATACAAGTTCATTTTAAACCCAAATTCAGTTTCCTATTATCTTATGCTCTTCTGCATATCGTGACACCGCCAAGAAATTCTCATCATACCCGTTCTTTCGCCGATTATATTCTAACCAGATCGCCGATGCGCTATTCTTCCCTTTTGCAGCCTCACGTACCTCCTCGTCCGCCAGCATCGCATTTTCATCTTGTTCTGCCAAATCTACTCGTCCCTCCTCATCATAAATCTTCATCTGCAGATCCGCCTCCAGCTTATCACACCACTTCGCAAATTTTGCCTCCGGAGTCCGCTGTTCGTAATATTCCTCAAACAATTCTTGTATCTTATCTCCGCCCTGTAATCCTCCTAGCATTTCCGCCACCACCGCTTGCCCACGTGCTTTCTTTTCTTCAAGCGACATTTCGAACGGGATAATATCCCCCATCGCTACCTCTTCCAGCTCGTGTACTGCCAGCATCATAATTACTTTCATCAAATCGACATCATAATCATATTCCAGCGCCATCGCTATCGCCAACATCTGCACGCCATAAATATGTTCCGCCACGCTTTCTAGTCGCTCTTTCTTCACATGCCAAACATCTTTCCACCCCGTCCGAACCAAATCTTTCAGTTTATTGCACAGTACGTAAAACCGTACAACTTTTTCTGGCTTATTGCTCATCTCGACCTCCAATTTAGAAACTTTGCCATAAATTTGGAACTAAAATTGAGCTATTTTTGAATTTGAGGAGATGAAGCGCGTCTTTTGGACGAGCGAAGCTCC
>CANEKB010000074.1 GCA_947427985.1 uncultured Candidatus Saccharibacteria bacterium | reverse complement strand
TAGGTAGAGTTGGAGCTGGTTGATATTAGCGCTCTGACACAAATAATAATTAAAAGGAGAAAGAATGGCAAATTTTGACCGTTCCAAGCCACATATCAACGTCGGTACGATGGGCCACGTTGACCACGGTAAAACTACCTTGACGGCTGCGATTACTAACGTTCTCGCGAAGAAACTCCCATCGGAAGTTAACAAAGCTGTCGCTTACGACCAAATCGATAACGCTCCAGAAGAAAAAGCTCGTGGTATTACCATCGCTACTTCTCACCAGGAATACGAATCTGAAGGCCGCCACTATGCACACGTCGACATGCCAGGCCACGCCGACTACATTAAGAACATGATTACCGGTGCGGCTCAGGTTGATGGTGCAATCCTCGTGGTTGCTGCTAATGATGGTCCGTTGCCACAGACTCGTGAGCACGTTCTTCTCGCTCACCAGGTGAACGTTCCAAAGATCATCGTCTTCTTGAACAAGATGGACCTCGCTGATCCAGATCTCGTCGAGCTCGTCGAGATGGATGTTCGTGAACTCTTGAACAAGTACGGTTACGATGGCGATAACACTCCGATCATCAAAGGTTCTGCTACTAAGGCTCTCGAAGGCGACGCTGCTAACGAAGATGCTATTATGGAACTCGTCAAAGCTATGGACGAATTCTTCGAGGTTCCAGAACACGATCTTGACAAGCCATTCTTGATGCCAATTGAGGATGTCTTCTCGATTAAGGGTCGTGGTACAGTTGCTACTGGTCGTATCGAGCAAGGTGTTATCAAATTGAACGACGAAGTTGAAATCGTTGGTCTTAAAGACACTCAAAAGTCGGTCGTTACCGGTATCGAAGCCTTCCACAAGACTCTTGATCAGGGTCAGGCTGGCGATAACGCGGGTCTCTTGCTCCGCGGTATTGAACGCGAACAAATCGAGCGTGGTCAGGTCATCGCTGCTCCAGGTTCGATCACCCCACACACCGAATTTGAGGCTCAGGTTTACATCTTGAAGAAGGAAGAAGGCGGTCGCCACACTCCATTCTCCAAGGGTTACAAGCCACAGTTCTACTTCCGCACCACTGACGTGACTGGTGAAGTCGAACTTCCAGCTGACAAGGAAATTGTCATGCCTGGTGATACTGTTACCTTCAAGGTTAAGTTGCTCGCGCCAATCGCGATGAACAACAATGACCGCTTCGCTATCCGCGAAGGCGGCAAGACCGTCGGTTCTGGTGTTGTTACTAACATCATCAAATAACTAGAAGTCACTAGAGAAATCCCCCAGCCATTCCGGCCGGGGGATTTTTGGGTGGTTAGTCTTGCGAAGTGCGGTTTACAGTTGATAGAATTCTTCGTCGTTCTTGATGAATAGCTCCAAAAGCTCAAGGTTCTCCGGTAACTGGAAGAACCATTGAAACACCTTTTCGCGCCCAAGGCGATTGTGTGGAGTCTCGTCGTCGTAGGCATTGCCGACCTTTAGGGCTACGCTGTGACCTCGACTACTGCGTATGATGTACGGACGCACATAGATGCAGTTGAACTGGCGCATACTGCGTCGCCCTTTCAGGTTGTAGGTGGTGTATTTGGGACTGCAGAATAGATGGCAACCAATTGCCTCTGCACGCAGATAGAGCTCGCAAAAACGGTCCACGATGTCGGGAGTAAGCTGCAGACCGGTCTTGAGCAGTTCCTCCTTCGCGTGACAGAGCGAGCGGTTGTCGGCGTCGGCTAATTGTGTATCTGATTTGACTTTAGCTGAGCCATTGAGCTGCTGCTCTAATGCTAACACTTTCTGATTCAGACTTTCAATCTTTTTTCCGATAGCTTGATCGCCGGTCGCGAAGCGACAGGTATTCAGGAACTCTAATAGCTGTTTTTCGGTGTCTTCGTTAATGGCGAGGATAGAGTTTGACGCTGGATGGCTCAGGCGGAATGTGTTACGCATCGAGCCTGGCGTAGGAACGATGTCCAGCGCGAAACCAAGAGTTTCTGCAATTTTCGAGAAGCGTTGGTAAGATTCGGACACAGACATGAAAACCTCTCCTTTTTTGAGTAGTCAAAGATCATTCGGGGAATAATCTTATTCCTACCCAAAATAAGGGAAGCAAAAAACAGGGAGACAAAACAGTGAAATAAACTAACCTAAAATGTGCTATAAAACCACTACAGATACAACCTTCTGCAAGGCTTATTTTATCATTGTAGCACAGATAAGCAATTCTGTCAAGCACAGACCCAGAAGCCGCTTGACTTCTCAATAATTTTGTGCTACAATGAAAGGGAGAATATTCACAAATTTCTTGGACTTTACGGCGAAAGGATGAAAGGCATGTATAGTTATTTTGTCAACCTCGATAGCAACTCCCGACTCTACAGCATATCTAGCGGCTACCTCATGAACCCGGCCCGTCTGACTGAACATACTACTCAGATCGAAGGTCTTGAACTGAAGCTTTGCCGCTACGACGATCATGAATCCAGCAACCTCCCCCACGACGCGTTGCTCTGCGATCGCAGTGAGCAACGTGGCGGCGGTAACGACGCTGCCATGACCATGTTCAGGATGAACCCTTCCTCGGCCTTTCGGGGCAAGCTGGGCGGGTGGACCTGTTCTGGTGTCGGCATTGATGCAGCTAATGGAGTGGAATTCTACTTCGCGCATTGTGATGACCGACCGACGCCGCTCTTCCCGACGGTGCGTGGGACTGTTGGAATGCGGCCGGAAGCCTATTCACATGTGCAGCTGGTCGTGAAGCGACCGATGTGCGCCGATCCACTTCAACTGGCTGATTTAATCGGTGACATTGTGGCTATGACGACCATATCTGGTGCGTGGGTGGATTTCTACAACATCGCGCGGTCTTATCTGATCGATTTCTGGAACCCCCAGCGCCCGGAGGTCGACGATGCTACCCAGCCGGACGAGGACAAAAACCTGCTTTTCCGTGTACAGGAATTCTGGAACGGGCTCCCTATCGAGCAGTTGGAATACTTCCGCGACCCGACTGGCCTGCCCGGTAATGCTCGCGTGACTAAGTTCTGAATCTTTACGCCAATTCTGGAGCCGCGACTTCGGTCGCGGTTTTGGCTTATCTCGTCCCAAAACTGTCAAAATGCGCTATGATAAAGGTATGGTTAATATCATCATGGCGGCGCTCATGAGTTTAGCATTGTTACCCTATCGCTCGACTGGCGGAATTTTTCATAATTATGATATGCAGGCTGAGCAAAAACTTGCCGAAATGTCCGTAGATGAGAAAATCGCCCAGGTTTTGCTTGTACGATACCCGGACACGGGCGGAATTTCGGCGCTAGCGGAGCATCAATTCGGCGGTTATGTTTTCTTTGCTAAGGATTTTGCTGGAAAATCGGCGGCTGAAGTGCAAGATCTAATGGAAAATTTACAAGCCGTTGCGAAAATCCCAATTTTGACCGCAGTCGACGAGGAAGGTGGCACGGTAGTGCGCGTGAGTAGTAATCCGCAACTAGCGCCAGTACGGTTCAAGAGTCCACAAGCCGTCTATGCTGCGGGAGGGCTTTCGGCAGTCGCGGCTGATACCAAGCAAAAGAGTGTAATACTCGAAAAGCTTGGCCTAAATCTTAATTTGGCGCCAGTGGTCGACGTTTCGACCGACCCGAAGGACTATATGTTTAGTCGAAGTCTTGGGCAAGACGCTCAGGTTACGGCGGAATTTGCGCGTACTGTGATTGAAACGAGCCGGGGAAGTGAAGTTTCTTACACTCTAAAACATTTTCCCGGTTATGGCGACAACCTCGATACTCATACTAGCAGCTCGATTGACCAGAGGAACTTTGATGATTTAGTTCAGCGCGATTTAGTGCCGTTTCAAGCTGGGATTGACTCCGGAGCCGAGGCGGTTTTGGTTAGCCATAATACCGTAACGGCGCTTGATCCGGAGAACCCGGCCTCCTTGTCGTCCAATATTCATGTTTTATTGCGTCTAGGACTTGGATTTACAGGGGTAATTATTACTGACGATATTGCAATGGCGGCACTCGATGCTGGCGCGGAGACGACTTTGCAGGCGATTCTGGCCGGTAATGATCTGGTTATCACTAGTGACTATGTAAGAAGTATGCGTGAGCTAAGATTGGCGTTAGCGGACGGTCGACTCGAAATGGTTCAGCTTGATCGCGCAGTAAAACGGGTTCTAGCCTGGAAATATTACAAATCATTGATTTTATAGTATAATATATACAGGTATTACTGCTGTTCTTAACCACTTCAGAGTTCTTTTGAAAGGAGAGTTGCGAAAATGCAAGTCCTGTATGAATGTCCAGGCGAGGATTTTGCCTACATGGTTGTCGGCGTCGGCGATAAGATGATTCGAGGCGCGTCCGAGAGTTTAGCTGTTCACTCATGGCCGCCTATCGACAGGCAACCGGTCGAACAGTGCGATATTGTGCTTCAGATGCTACCCTGCCTAATACTAAGGAGGGGAGCACGAGTTGCTGCTTGTTCGGCTATCCCGGGTTCGTCCCTGCGTATCCGTGCTCGGCTCTTGGGCGCAGACCGTGAAGATGAAAATATCTATGGTTATGCCTTTGCTGCCGAGGTCTTAGAGGTCCCAAACTATCAGAATCTCGTCCAGCGTGACCTAACCTTGCGCCTGCCTTACGACCTGGCGCACGAACTAATCCCGGAGCTGCCAGATAACCCCACCGCAGAGGAAGCTTCTTCTGTCGATGTCTCAAGTTTCGTTTCGGTCGAAGAACCGTTAGTGAGAACTGATGTTGTGACTGGTTTTGTGCCATCGGAGTGGTCAATCGACATCAAAGTCCAGCGGAGCGGTGCCTTGTCGTTGCCGATCATCTACCGCAAAGACATCATCCGCATCAGCCTCAATCTGTCGGACCAGACTGGTGGTCTGGTCCTGGGTGACTACGCCCCGTTGATTAACTCGCGTAGTCACCCAAATCGGGTTTATACTGGAACTGCACCCGTGGCGGGATGCCCTCACCGAGATAGTAACTTTCACGGTAATTATTTCGAGTTGGCCGGCTTGCAGGATGCGCTGCCGGTCACGAGTGGCCTTGCAACAAATTTTTCCGAAGCGCACAATAATATGCTCTTAACGACGGACCCAGACCAAGTTAGAGCAATGCGCCAATCCCAACAGTGCAGCCTGCGCTAAATCCAACACAGCCCTCCTAAGCCCCTCGCTATT
>CANEKB010000073.1 GCA_947427985.1 uncultured Candidatus Saccharibacteria bacterium | reverse complement strand
AGAATATAGGCAAAAGCAGCTCTAGAGGTGTTATAATATACTTAATAAAGGAAGGTAATATGACTAAAAAAGCTACTAAACCAGAGACAGCAACGGAAGATTCTGGCAAAAAACAGGCGCTAGACTTAGCAATTCAACAGATTACGAAACAGTTTGGGACTGGTTCAATCATGAAACTCGGCGAATCGCAAAAAATTGATGTGGAGTTGTTACCTTCGGGGTCTTTATCACTAGACTTAGCATTAGGCGGTGGCTACCCTAAAGGACGTATTATCGAGATTTATGGTCCAGAATCATCCGGCAAAACCACTCTGGCATTACATGCAATCGCGGAAATTCAGAAGCAGGGCGGACAAGCGGCATTTATTGATGCTGAACATGCGCTTGACCCATCCTACGCCAAAAAAATTGGTGTCGATACGGACAATCTATTTATCTCGCAGCCAGACAATGGCGAGCAAGCTCTTGAAATTTGTGAAACTCTAGTGCGAAGCGGTGCGGTAGACTTGATTGTGGTCGACTCAGTGGCAGCACTTGTACCGCAGGCAGAAATCGATGGAGATATGGGTGATGCGCAAATGGGGTTACAGGCACGCCTTATGTCGCAAGCAATGCGCAAACTAACTGGCATTATTTCGAAGTCGAAGGCAACGGTAATTTTCATCAACCAAATCCGCATGAAGATTGGTGTAATGTTTGGCAACCCGGAGACCACGACCGGCGGTAATGCCCTGAAATTCTATGCTTCAGTGCGTATGGATATCCGTCGAATTGGACAAATCAAAGAGGGCGATAACATTGCTGGCAATCGTACGAAAGTAAAAATCGTAAAGAATAAGATTGCGGCACCGTTCCGTACGGCTGAATTTGATATTATGTATAATGAGGGAATCAGTAAGACCGGCGACGTGCTTGATCTAGCGATTGCGAAGGGTATTATTGATAAGGCTGGGGCATTTTTAAAGTATAAGGGCGAAACCATTGCACAGGGTCGTGAGGCGGCAAAGGCCTTGCTGAAGTCGGACCCGGCCTTGCTTAACGAGATTGACCAGCAAGTACGCACAGCGTCTGGATTAGACGAAGATGAAGAACCGGCTATGGCTCCAGACGAAAATGAAGGGCTAGAAGCTTAGAGCAATGCTCAAAATCGAGTCGTTCGAGGATGATATCGTAGGAGGTGGGCTGGCCGGCTTACAGAACGATAGGCTTGACGAAGACGATGAAGACCCAGATATGGAAATACGTCGGCGCGAAGCCGAGATGATTTACGGGTCGGCGAGCGACGTCAGTGGGCCCGTCGGTAAAGCCGGCGGGCCGGGGGGTAGTGACGAATGGGAAGACTATTTTGCGGAAGCGGAAACTTGGACAATAACCCGCCTCACGCCGGGCGTTCGCGACCAAAACCGCGTTAATGTATTTTTAGATGGACATTTTGCCTTTTCGCTCGACGTAGCACAGGTTATCGACTTAGATGTTAAAGTCAATCAGAAAGTCGACAAGGAGCGATTAAAAAGTCTGCAATGCGCTTCAGAATTCGGAAAACTTTATCAGCGGACGTTGGAGTGGGTTTTAACTCGACCGCATTCAGTACGCGAAACACGCGATTATTTAAAACGGCGCAAGTTCAAGCGGCAAATGCTGAACCGTCAGCGTGCGCGTGAGGAAAAACGTCCGCTACCAGAAATTCAAGACGAGATTGCAGCGCAAGTACTTGAACGATTAATAGAAAAGGGCTACTTAGACGACTTGAAATTTGCAAAATTCTATGTTGAAAACCGCCACGTGCGTAAAGGCATAAGCCATAAACGACTACGGATGGAGTTAAAACGTAAAGGGGTAGACGACGAAAAAATACATATCGCGATGAATGTAGTGCCAAGAGACGAAAATGAAGAAATCATGAAGATGATCGCAAAAAAACGCAAAAAGTACAATGACTTCCAATTGGTGGGGTACCTCTCAAGGCAAGGATTTGATTTGCAAACTGCTAAAACCGCGGTCGAACGTTACAAGGCTGAAAGTGAGGGAGAGTCGTAAGCTTCTACGAATGCTCTATGGCATAGCTAACCGTCGCTACGCACAATGCGACTATCTGGAGCAAAGTCGGGTTCGCGAAAAGGATTAACGAAGTTCGGGATAAAATCAGCTGAAGCGTCGGTGGTAGTTTTAGTTTTAGCGGCTTCTTTTTCACTCTTAATAATTACTTCATAATCATTCACTTCTAGGATTCGGCTACGCGGGATGGTCAGCTCAGGATCAAGAAAAGACTTCATCAGTGGGCGCTGAACAATTAGCTGATAAATTTGCCAATCTTCCGCGATAACAACAAATTCCGAAACCTTGCCGAGTTTTTCATGCTTCTTCGTTACAACCTTGAGCCCAGTTAGCGAGAAGTTCAGATCCAAGACTTTCTTAATCCGAACAACTTCTTCACCATCGACAAGTTCGTCAATCGAATCAATAATGAACCCAAGCGAAGAAACTTCACGGATACCGTCAACTGGTAGGATATCACCAACACCATCACGTCCAACGAGCGCACCTTCGACCCGAAAAGCAATAACTTTCAGGTTGTCAGGATCAATAATCGGCTCAATCACGCGAGCAACCTCTCCCCCTACATGCAGACTAAGAATTGGGAAGCCGAGAAGATGCGAACCATTGATTAACATAATTATATTATAGCTTAATTAGTGGCGGACGCCAAGTGGCGGGATAATCTGGCAAACCCAGCAAAAGGGCAATCGTTGCGGCAACGTTAGTGAGGCCAGCGTCCTTTAGCTCAGCGGAACGATAGAGCTTAGCGTTTTTTGTATTATCGTAAAAAATACATGGGACCGGGTTTGTGGTATGAGCGGTTTTCGGAATGCCGTTTTTATCTATGAGCTCTTCAGCATTGCCGTGGTCAGCCGTAATAATCATCATACCACCAAGCTCATCAACTTTTTTAGCTAGACGAGACAGCTGGATATCGATCGCCTCCATAGCTGTAATAGTGGGCTCGAGTTCAGCAAAATGCCCTACCATATCACCACCAGGATAATTCAGACGTACAAACTGGAACCGCCCCATAGCTTCAAGCGCAGTATCAGTAATCTCAGCAGATTTCATCCATGGACGAGTGTTGAACGGCTGCGTATCTGACACGATTTCGATTTGCCCTTCACGCGGAGCTTTCTTATAGCTATTACCGTTAAAATAGTAAGTTATATGGCCAAATTTTACCGTTTCGGAAATCGCGAGCTGAGACACTTTATTACGTCCAAGAAAAGTATTTAGCGGCTGAGAAATCTTGACTGGTGGAACAAGCACATTGGCGGGAATATGGCGATCAGAATCGTATTCTGTCAGGCCGGCAAAATATATGTCCGGAAGTCCCTTACGTTCCATTTTTGTGATGGTTTGACTTTTTGTTACGTTATTTTCCTTAGCAAATTTGACACCTGCTTTAGCGTTAAGACTTAGCCTGTCACCAGCAACTTTGGCTTTAGCGAGATGGGCTTTATTAGCAATTTTCGTATCTGTAGCAGAGCGGTCAAATTTATCGAAGTCTAGCTGCGTAAAAGCCGTGGCGATTTCAACAGCACGGTCGGCACGAAAATCATAGTAGATGAAAGCATCACCATCGCGAACTTTCCCGATTGGTTCAGCCCCACGGCGAGAGTCAGCATCGGATTTACGTGCTTTTATTGCCCGCGAAGCGAGCGCTGACCGTGCCGCAACGTTTTCGATCACGACGAACGCTGGCAGATATTGATCCTGTATATTGGGGTTTTCCCGACGAAAGGTGCGGATCGCCTCGCTAGCTGACGTAAACTCGCGGGGAGCCTTACCGTGTACCATCATATCCCAGCCCTGTTTCACCATGCCCCAATCGTTTTCGTAACGGTCGCAGACAGCCACCATACGGCCAGCTCCCGACGCAATGCGGAAATCAGCGTCCTTGAACTGAGAACAAAATTTTTCGATCCTCTCAATATACTTCGGTTCTGACTGAGGAGCAACGTCACGTCCGTCGAACGAGCAGTGAATACGAATCCGGCGCACACCCTCGTCGTAAGCTCGTTTAATCATCTGTTCAAGGTGGCTAATATCGCTATGTACGCCGCCATCCGAAAAAATTCCACCGAAATGCAGAGTAGCGCCTTTGTGCTCATTAACCCATTTCATCGCACCAAGCCAAGCCTTGCTTTGCCAAATATCACCAGTTTTAAAGGCAGCCTCAATCCCGGCAATTCCCTGCTTAATAATTTGACCAGCACCGAGCGCATTATGTCCGACTTCCGAATTTCCCATCTGTCCCGGCATAATTCCAACCGCCTCGCCAGAAGCGGCGAGTGGTATATTGAGATACTTTGCCATAGCCTGATCAAGGAACTCTGTATGGGCTTGACGTACAGCATTGCCACTACGATGCGGAGAAAGTCCAACACCGTCCAATACTACCAGAACAACTGGTCCATCATAATGCAATTTTTTCATAGTTATGGCCTTGGCACCTGTTGTGTAATACAGTGGATATTGCCGCCACCAAGTAAGATTTCGCGGGCATAAATCGGTTCGATCACGCGGTCTGGAAATAGTTCTTGTAGGGTATCAATAGCCTCCTGATCATGTGGGTCATCAAAGGTCGGTAAGATGATGGCTCCGTTGCAGTTATAATAATTTAGATAGCTGGCAGGAATACGGTCGCCCTCGTTACGCGGGAAAGTTCCTTCAACAACATCAACACCCTCCGACTCTTCCTTAGTAATCAGGACAGGATTAGGAACATGGATTTTCACAATTTCGAGCTTGCGGCCTTTAGCATCAGTAACACTCTCAAGATAATCAAGCGCAGCTTTCGAGCGTTCATATTGTGGATCGTCTTGGTTATCTTCCCAGGCGAGCGCAACTTTACCAGGAGCAACAAACTGGCAAATATTATCAACATGACCGTTGGTATCTTCGTCCATATAAATTCCCTTCGGAATCCAAAGTACTTTTTCGGCACCGAGATACTCCTTAAGCATCTCTTCGATTTCCTCTTTAGTCATGTTTGGATTACGTCCTGGATCGAGCAAAGTCTCTTCGGTGGTAAGGATAGTACCTTCACCATCAGAATGTACCGAACCACCTTCAAGAACAAAGTCGGTCAAATGATAGTAATCGACGCCCTCAATCGCAGCCATTTTTGGAGCAATATAATCGTCCTGATCCCAAGGAAAATATATACCATTAACTAAGCCAC
>CANEKB010000072.1 GCA_947427985.1 uncultured Candidatus Saccharibacteria bacterium | reverse complement strand
GAACAAAAGCTAAAGTTGACTTTTTAGCTTAAGTGTGCTACAATGGAAGTATAAGGTTTAAACATTTTGCCTTAAAAACTCATGGACGGCCCGTCTAGAGGTCATCTGAGGTTATAAGGTAAAGAAAGGATATAATGACCGAAGCAAAAAAAGAAGAGGGTTTGAAGATTCGCATTCGCCTCAAGGCTTATGATCATCGTGTAATTGATCAGAGCGCTAAGCAAATTGTCGACACAGCCGTTCGTACTGGTGCGACCGTTTCTGGTCCAGTGCCTCTGCCAACCAAGCGCAGCACTTTTACCGTCGTGAAATCACCACATGTCTATAAGACTGGCGGTGAAGCTTTCGAAATGAAAGTTCACAAACGCTTGATTGATATCTCGAATGCAACTCCGAAGACGATTGACGCTTTGCAGAATCTCGCGCTTCCAGCTGGCGTTGATGCAGAAATCAAGATGTAGTCTCGAAAAAAGCTAAAAAAGTCCGCTTAAGATGCGGACTTTTTGTTATAATGGTCTTATGACATTAGTGATGCGATTCAAGAAGCGATTTTACTTCGTTGCGGCACGATACTTTCGGTTTTTTGCTAATTTTGCTTTTCGTCGTTGGCATCCGCGAGTGATCGCAGTAACCGGTTCCGCTGGTAAGACTACGATGCTTCATCTGATCGAGTTTGAGCTAGGCGACCGGGCACATTATTCACATGACGCTAACTCGGCTTTCGGGATCGCTTTTGATCTACTCGGCATGGATGGAGTGCGCGGTTCGAAATGGCGTTGGGTGAAACTGATCTTGATGGCGCCAATCCGTGCGATCTTCTATAAACATACCGAAGAATTCTATGTAGTCGAAATCGACGGTGAACGTCCGCGTGAGACGGAATTCCTTGCCAGTTGGCTGAAACCTGAGGTAACTCTCTGGGTGACGTTCGGCTTGTCGCATGCGGTGCAGTTTGAACAGCAGGTAAAAGAAGGGAAATTTGGTTCACTTGAAGCAGCAATCGCGCACGAATTTGCGACTCTTCCGGCTAATACGACGAAGCGGGTCTATATTGATGCCGATTCGCAGCCAATGATTGATGCGACGAAGGGGATCAAGGCTGAGGTGATTGCTTTGAGTAAGAAGGAACTGAAGCGATATAGTGTTTATCCAACTCGTACAGATTTCGTTTTTGATTCGGCTTCTTTTCATTTTGCTCAACCCCAGCCAAAAGATCTTGCGATTCAACTTGTTATGCTCGAAGATTTAGTAAAATATCTCGATATTTCACTAAAGACAGACTTTTCGAATATGCCAGTTCCGCCAGGGCGTAGTAGCTATTTCCTTGGCAAGAAGGGTTTGAAGATTATTGATAGTAGCTACAACGCACATCTGATCAGCGCTGAGTCGATTCTCGAGATGGTACAGGTTTTGCACGCCGGGCATAAGTGGTTGATTATTGGCGACATTGTCGATCAAGGCGAAATTGAAGGTGAAGAGCATCGTAAACTAGCTGACTTGATTGCTCAAGCTAAGCCTGAAATGGTGGTTTTGATTGGTCGCCGTACTAAAGAGTATACTGCGCCACGCTTGAAGGAACTAGGTGTACCGGCGCGTACTACTCTCGACCCGAAAAAAGCTTTGAAGTTCATCGAAACAAATACTACTGGCGACGAAACCCTGATTTTTAAGGGAAGCCAGTATCTTGAATGGATTATTGAACAGCTACTCGAAAACCCGGAAGATGCCGCAAAATTGCCACGTCGTGAGCCAGCCGCTATTAAACGCCGCGAGAAGTGGGGGCTAAAGTGAAAAAGTCAAAATTATATATTATCCACGGCTGGACTTATACAGTGGCACCTTGGGAAAAGACCATTGCACTTTTGAAACGTCAAGGCATGGATGTCGAAATGCTAAATGTGCCAGGGTTGACTACCTCATCGCAAAAGGTCTGGACCATTGAAGATTACGTCAAATGGGCTGATCGCCAGATTCCGGATGGTGCGGTAGCTCTCGGGCATAGTAACGGCGGCCGGATTCTACTAAATCTCTGTGTCGAGAAGCCCGACAAGCTAAAACATTTGATTTTACTAGATGCGGCTGGTGTCTATGAATCGTCGACAAAGCGAGACACGGCTCGTACGCTTTCTAAACGCCTAGGTTTCCTGAAGAAGATCCCAGGTCTAGCTAAGGTTTGGCATAAGGTGACGGGAGCTTCAGATTATGCGCGTGCGCCAGAAAACATGAAGCATACGCTATCGAATATGCTTGATAGTGACAAAAAACTAGATTTAACAAAAGTCGTCGTGCCGACTTCGATTCTCTGGGGTGCTGCCGATACTGTAACTCCGCCGCGTCAAGCCGAGGTGATGCACGAAAAGATCAAGAACAGCACTCTTGAAATTCGCCCACGTTGGAATCATGCCCCGTATATTAGCTATCCGGACGAGTTGGCACGTGCGATTTACCGTGCTTACCGTAAACCGCCCGAGGTTGCCCAGGTGTCGGATATTGAGGTTACACACGCCGCTGATGTTTCCGCCTCGATGGCGATGAAGAAAGCCGCTGAGCCGGTCGTGCCAGATACAAAGAAGATCTCTGCCTCGATGGCGATGAAGAAAGCAAGCGGCCCTGCTGGTGAGGACTTAGCTGGTACTTCGGCCGCCTTGGCACTTCCTAGCAAAGGTAAGAAACTAGCTAAAGATGCTGTCGTGAGCAGTCTGGCCGGAGTCGAATTTGAAAAAGCTGAGCCAGAAATCCCGCCACAAATTATCGCGACTAGCTCTGTGCCGAAAGTTGGTCTCGTCGAGCGAGCCCGTCGCAAGATGGGAGCCAAGCCTAAAACCAAAACCGCAACGAAACCGAAAGCTAAAGTGAAGGCCAAGAAGAAAGGGCAGCGTTGATGGTTTTTCTCGGTCAAGCTTCAAATTATTCTGCCGGGCGCGTCCTACGGCAGCTTTTCGCTATGGGGTATCGGCGTGATAGTGAGCGGCTGAGGTTGGCGTTAGCGGAGAAGTATAATGCAGGGGCAGAGAATGTTGCGCTCTACCATACCGGACGTTCGGCGCTTACGGTAGCTTTTCGGAGCCTTTTGCCCGAAGGCGGCGTAGTGTTTTTGCCGGGGTTGACCTGTATTGCCGTCGTGCGAGCGGTCGAAGCGGCCGGTTGCCAGGTAGAGTATGCGGATATTACCAGAGCAGATTTGCAATATAACTATGAAAAGTTGGAACGGAAGTGCCTGGAGATTAGCCGGGAACGGCCAAAATCTATTGACAAAAATAAACAAGTATGCTATAATGGAATTATAGTAGCGCAAAATACTCTTGGGCTACCTCTTGACGTGCAAAAATTGCAACAAATTGCGCAGAAATATCATTTTGCAATCGTGGAAGACTTGGCGCACTGCGCCGGTCGGTTCTATCCAGATGGACGCGAAATCGGCACAGTCGGTCAAGCCACGGCTCTATCCTTTGGAAAGGGTAAGGCGATCGACACGATCGAAGGCGGCGCGGTGATATTGAGAGAAGGTGACGGAGCGAGCGGTAATGCGAAATTAGAACAACCTATGAAGCAGCCGAAACTTTCTGATCGTCTGCGCGACCGTTGGTATCCACTCTTTGGCGCGATCGCTCGGGACCTGGCGCATGTGAAGCTGGAGCGATATTGGCTAGGGCTGTTGTTGAAGCTACATTGGATCAAGCGTTCAGCCGATGCAGGGCTAGACACTAACGTTCGACTGACCCATTGGCAGGCGAAATTGGCTTTAGAACAACTATCAAAGTTGCCAAAGACGCCATTACGCGAGTTTGCGCTAGTCGAGCGAAGGGACAAGGTCTTAGCCGAGCTGCAAAAAAACGGTTATCGGTTGGAGGAGATTTGGTATGATACGCCGGTCTCGCCAGCACGCTACGCTAAAGAGGCGGATTTTCCGACTAAAACCTGCCCAGAGACGGCGAAAATTGCCAAACAGATTATTAATTTGCCGACTTGGTATCCGGAATCTAAACTCACTCGGGCGCGCGAAATCATCCAGAAATATGAGGTAAAACATGACTAAAGGTTTTCAAGAAGATTGGCAGCAGGCTACTAAGTTCTACCCCGAAGCGAATTTTCTTCAGGCTCCGGCTTGGGGTAAAATGAATGAGTTAATTGGGCATAAGGTAACTGTTGAATACAACGTTAATGACGAGAATGGTGAAGCTAGCGAAGCACCAAGATTTTGGTGCCAGATGATTGTAAAAAACGCTAAGCGTGGGCGTTATCTTGAAGTACCGGGTGGACCGTTACTGGATTGGAATGACGAAGCGGCGAAAAAGTTGGTTCTTGCAAAAATCCGCGAGATCGCCCAGCGCGAAAAGTGTGTTTTTGTACGCCTTCGCCCTCAGCTACGCGTAGGTGAGCTGGCGAAGCTAGATAATTTAGGCTTGCGCAAGGCACCAATGCATCTCCACGCCGAACATACCGTAATACTAGACTTGACGAAGGGCGAAGACGAGCTGTTGGCCGATATGCGCCGCCAGACTCGCTATGAAGTCCGTCGGGCAGGAAAGCTCGGCATCAAAGTAAGTTGGAGCGACGACGAAGCGATTTTTCGCGAATTTCAGGCGGTGCAGGCCGAGACTGCTAAACGTCGTCATTTTGTCCCGCCGGATCTAAAAACGCTTCTGGCTGAGCGCGAGGCTTTTGGTAAGCAGGCGCGGATTTATGTGGCCGAAACTACCGATGGCGAGCGGATTGCTTATGGATTGATTCTGATCGAAGGGGCTGAAGCAGAGTATTTCGAGGCTGCCTCGACTGAACTGAATTACAAACTGCCGGGGGCTTATGCTCTGCAATGGCAAGTGATTCAGGATTTGAAAAGGCTGGGCATAAAGCGTTATAACCTCTGGGGGATCGCGCCGCACGGACAGAAGCATCATCGCTACGCTGGCGTAACTACCTTTAAGACTGGTGTTGGTGGTGAAATTGTTGAATTTGTCCCAGCGCAGGATTTAGTCGTGAAGAGGTTTAAATATTTGTTTAATCTGGCGGTTGAGACCATTCGCAAGAAGCGACGGCATTTGTAGGCGAGGATAAAGTCTGTTGATGTTTTTTAGTCTACGCTTATCTATGGGTGGCTGACTACCCCTAGCTCTGCAAGAATCTTTCAAAAAGCTTTTAAAAACCATTGACATTTTGAGCGATGTGTGCTATAATGGGGTTATGTAGATAAATGATCTACATAACCCGAAAATTGTGACGCAGGTTCGCCCTGTGCACAGGGTATTTTTCTTGGCGAAAAATACCCCCTCTAGTATTAGTGGTTTTAGAACTTTTATATCGTTTCTGAACACCGTAACTTGT
>CANEKB010000071.1 GCA_947427985.1 uncultured Candidatus Saccharibacteria bacterium | reverse complement strand
CGTCGCGCTTTTTTCTGTTTCGCTCCCGCCATCTGGTCGGCCATCTACCGCCGCAAATTTCTCACCCAGAATGATATTACCTTTCTTCCTACACCTGGTGCTTCATATCAGGATACTAGTTTTAATTTTAAAGTCTGGGCGCTCGCGAAGCAGATCGTTCTCACTCCTGACGCTTTCGTCCATTATCGTGTCGATAATGTCAATTCCTCAATCAATGATCCCGGAAAAGTCAACTTTGTCGTCGGTGAATATGCCGAGATTGAGACATTTCTCGCTGAGCGGGGAATCTTCCCGGAGTTTAGTAGTCTCATGGTAATGGCAAAATTTCGCCATTACCATTGGAACTTTCAGCGCCTTTCCGGCTCGCTCGCTAAACAATTTTACCAAACTTGGCGTCAAGAACTTCTTGCTGCCGAGGATGAAGGGCTGCTCCATAAATCTGACTTCAATCACAAGGACTGGCTTGCTCTTCGTGCTATCCTAAAGCACCCCCATTTCGCTTATCGTGCGCTGCGGCTACGCATTGCTCTGAAGAAGATATTGTAGTATAATAAAACATAGATTATGGGAACCATACCAAACGTGTTCTGCCGTAAGAACCGTATTTTACTTGGCGAGCTAGTCAAGACCGATTTTAAGCTCCGCTACCAGGGCTCTGTTTTGGGCTATCTCTGGGCTGTCCTAAAACCGCTCTTGATGTTCGCGATTCTTTACCTTGTTTTCTCGAAAATCCTTCGTTTTGGTGACGACATTCCGCATTATCCTGTCTATCTTTTGACCGGTACCGTGCTCTGGAATTTCTTTACAGAATGCACTAATCAAGGCATTCAAGCCATCGTCCAGCGTGGCGACCTCCTTCGCAAGATTAGCTTTCCGAAGTATATCGTTGTTGTTTCTGCTACCGCTACCGCCTTGATCAACCTTGCGATTAATCTTTGTGTGATTATTGTCTTTGCTCTAGCTAATGGCGTTATGCCGACATGGTCTTGGCTGCTGGTACCGTTCTCGATTCTTGAACTTTACACCTTCTCGCTCGGAATATCCTTCCTTCTTGGTGCTATCAACGTTAAATATCGCGATATTACTTCGATCTGGGACGTTCTAATCCAAGCATTGTTCTATGCGGTACCAATCATATATCCACTATCCATGGTATTAAACGCCGGCTCCTACGGGCCATTTATTGCGCAGGTTATTCTTTTAAATCCAATTGCTCAGGTTATTCAAGATGTTCGACACAACTTGATTACTGATGCCACGATTACTACCTGGAGCCTTATCGAAAACCCGCTTGTCTGTGTGGTTCCGATTCTACTTGTAATTCTCGTTCTCGTTCTGGCCGCGCTCTTTTTCCGTAAACGTTCTCGCTATTTCGCGGAGGAGGTCTAAATGTCTAAGAAAAAGCACTCTAATCTTTCATTATATAACACTTCTTTAAAAAAGTCAATGGGAAAAGCTAATTCTGTGGAAAACTCCGCTTCTTCCTGTGGAAAACAGGTGGAAAACCAGCCAAAAAATGTGGAAAAACTTCAAAAAAAAGTGGAAAACTCCTCCAAAGCTTGTGCAAAACCAGTGGATAACCCCCAGAAATCTGTGGGAAAAGACCATAAAACCGGTGGAAAATCTGTGCAAAAAACCGTCATCAAGGTAACAGATTTGTACAAATCTTTCAAACTTCCGACCGAGCGCGCCGCCGGTCTGAAACAAGCTATCTTTAACTGGCTCAAAGGCGTTAAGGGGTACACCCGCCAAGAAGTCCTCCGTGGTATCAATTTTGATGTAAAAGAGGGTGAGTTTTTGGGCATTGTCGGACGTAACGGCTCGGGTAAATCTACCCTTTTGAAGCTTCTTGCTAATATCTACTACCCCGAATCAGGGAAGATCGAAGTCGAGGGGACGCTAGTGCCGTTTATTGAGCTTGGCGTCGGGTTTAATCCAGAGTTGACTGGTCGAGAGAACGTCTATTTGAACGGTGCTTTGCTCGGCTTTTCGAGTAAAGAGATGGATGCCATGTATGATGAAATCGTTCAGTTTGCCGAGCTCGAGCCGTTCATGGACGCGAAGCTGAAAAATTATTCTTCTGGTATGCAGGTTCGTTTAGCTTTCTCGATTGCAATCCGTGCTAAGGGTGACATTCTGATTCTTGACGAGGTCCTTGCTGTGGGCGATGCTGCTTTTCAGGAAAAATGCAACAACTATTTTGCTAGCCTTCATGGGAACCAAACCGTAATTCTTGTGACGCACAGTATGGAAAACGTCCGCCGCTTCTGTGATCGCGCCATCTTGATTGAGAATGGCGAAATTGCTGCCGATGGCCGCCCGGACGACATCGCAAAAGCATACGAGAATCTCTGGAGCTAACCGCTCAAGGTTGACATTCTCTCTGTTAAACTGCTACAATGGAATAAATATGGCTGGTGTTAGGTCAAAAAAGTCGTCTCCTGAACGCTCCTATGATGTCTTGATCGTTGGAGCTGGTCTTTTTGGGCTTACTATGGCTGAGCGTCTTATTCGTGAACTAGGGAAACGCGTTCTTCTTATTGATCGCCGAGATCATATCGGCGGCAACTGCGCTTCGGAAGTCGATTCGATCACGGGCATAGAGTGCCATAAATACGGCGCCCACCTCTTTCACACTTCTGATCAGCGGGTCTGGGATTATGTGAATCAGTTCACTTCTTTTACTAATTATGTCCACAAGGTTTATATCACTCATAAAGGTGAAGTCTACCCGATGCCAATTAACCTTGGCACGATTAACCAATTTTTCCATAGTTCGTATACCCCGGATGAAGCTCGTGCCGAGATCGCGAAACAAGCTTCTAGTGCTCCGGCGCACCCGACCAACCTTGTCGAGCAAGGAATTTCTCTTATTGGTAAACCACTTTTTAACGCCTTTATTAAGAACTACACCGCTAAACAATGGCAGACTCCTGCTGAGGAGCTTTCCCCGGAGATTATCAAGCGCCTCCCGGTTCGTTATAATTATAATAATAACTATTTTAAGGATACATACGAAGGCTTGCCGGTTGACGGTTACGGCGCTTGGTTCCAAAATATCGTTGCTAAGTGTGGCAAAAACCTTGAGATTCGTCTCGGCATCGACTATTTCACGGATCCCCAAATTGCAAAATTGCGCCGTTCTGACATCTTTACAATTTATACTGGTCCGATTGATAGATACTATGATTATCGGTTTGGTGAGCTAAAATGGCGTTCAATTGAGCTTGAAAAGGAAGTCGTAGATGTCGATGATTTTCAGGGTTGCCCAGTCATGAACTACGCTGACCTTGATCAAAAGTTCACTCGCATTCATGAGTTTAAGCACTTCCACCCTGAGCGTAACTATGGCTGCTATGCCGAAGGTTCGGACAAAACTGTCATTGTCCGCGAATATAGTAAAACTTGGACTCGCGACGATGAGCCATATTATCCGGTCAACACCGCCGAAGATCGCGAGAAGCTTGATCAGTATCGTGCGCTTGCCGAAAACGAATCGAATATTATTTTTGGCGGCCGTTTGGGTGAATATGCTTACTATGATATGGACAAGACTATTGCTGCCGCTTTGGCTAAATTTGACGAAATAAAAGACAGAGTTTAGGTTTATTAGTGGTGGCTTTTTCTAGATCAACAGAGGTAGAAGACAATCGAACTTGTACAGCCTATACAAGTTCAACCCCGCTTGTCTCTGTTATTATCCCAGTTTATAACGTCGCAAAGATTCTGGAGCGTTGTGTTAACTCGGTTCTGACTCAGACTTACAAGAATTTAGAAATTATCCTTGTTGACGATGGCTCCACTGATATGAGCAAGCAGTTTTGTGATGTTTTCGCCAAAAAGGATCCCCGGGTGAAGGTGATTCATCGGGCGAATCGTGGTCTTTCTGGTGCGCGTAATGCTGGGCTTGAACTTGCTACCGGCGATTTTGTTACTTTTGTCGATTCGGATGACTCGGTCCAGCCATATCTCGTCGAGCTTCTGCTCGGCCTCTGTACTCAACATCGGACTAAGATGGCTATTGCTGGGTTTCGTGAGCTGGCTGCTAATGCAGAAATCTTCCCGAACCTCGATGAACGGGCCGAACTTGGTGTGATGGGCAGCCTCGAATGGCCTGATGAGCCCACGCCTGTTCCGGAGAACGTTGAGATTCTAACGACTATTGCCTGTCTTACTAGGATGCTTTGCGAACAGGGCTTTACGGTTTCTGCTTGGAGCAAACTTTATACACGTGAGGTCTTTGCAGATGTACGCTTTCCGGAAGGGAGACTTTATGAGGATGTTGGCACGACTTATCGTCTAGTTTTACAATGCTCAGAGATCGTTGTTTCTACGCAGCAACCTTATAACTACTATCATAACGCTGGCTCTATCACGAAGCAGAGCTATACTCCAGCGAAACTTGACTTAATTACCTTGACCGACCAGATGTGTGACGAGCTTCTTGCTTGGTCCGAATCCCGTGATTCGGCTGAGCGCGCTCAGGTTGAACTTCTGACAAAGAAGCGTCGCATGCATGCCCGCTTTAGTGTTCTTCGTCAAATGGTAATGCTTGATGACAAAGCCCTTTCTTCCGACGAACGTAAAGATTTTCTGGCCGATCGCCGCCAGATTGTTCGTTATCTTCGCCGTCACCGCAAAGATATTTTTAATAATCCGCTTGCTACGCGTCGCGATCGTCTTGCTATGACTACGCTTCTGCTCGGCCTTCCAGCTTTCCGCGCCGCTTGGAAACATTACGACCAATACAAGAATAATACTAAGGCCAAAAATTCCTAAAACAACGTGGCTGTGCTTGTTATTTCTTGTCCTAATATGCTACACTGCAATAATGAAGCAAAACTTCTCGGTCATTATACCAGCCGAACTACGACCAAAACCATCCAAGAGGGAATTAATAGTTGCTTATATTTTAGCTGACTTTTTTCAGAAAAACGTCGAGTTTGTAGCTAGAGGAATTCTCAAAACTGCCGATTTCAAGATTGGAGGGGAATATTGGGAGCTAAAAAGCCCTTTTGGCCAGGGAAAACATAATGTCCAGCATACTCTAGAACGGGCCGTAAAACAATGTGGTAATATTATTTTTGATGCATACAACTCGAAAATGCACGCAAATCGTATAAAAAGCGAGTTAAGACGCCAAAAGACGCTTATGTACGGAATTAAAAAGATTTTTTTGATAGAAAAAGACGGAAAAATTATTGAAATAATATGACATTTATGATATTATGGAAACATAAAGATCGCCAAGCGGTGTTGATGACACAAGCTTTGGGCGATTTTGGAAATTCCGGTTATCCGGAGTTTCTTTTTTACCTGATCTTTCCGTTAAAGATAAGTCTTTCTATTCGCCATCTAACGACTCTAG
>CANEKB010000070.1 GCA_947427985.1 uncultured Candidatus Saccharibacteria bacterium | reverse complement strand
TACGGCTTCTCCCTCCGTTGTCTAGCCATATAGAGTAATCAAGGGAGGATGAAGAAGAAAACATTGCTAGGTGGGGCAATTTCGGCTTGACTGTGCTTTGGTGCGATGCTAGAATGGAGTTAGTAGTTTATGAATTACCTTCTCTTCTTGGAGAAGGTAATTTTGATTTGGAACAAAGTGATCCAAATGTTCATACGCTTAATCTTGAAGTGTACTACCATAACCCTATCTTCCTTTCTCCCTTGTTAAACTCTTGCTTAGGTCTAGCCTACTTTTGCCCTGCTCTTAGGCTAGCGCAAAACGAAAAATTTTAGCAAGCACAAGGATGATTAAAAAACGTATTTTGCCTGAACAATAAAGTTAATCATAAGAGGTAAGTAGTGAATAAAAAATTTGTTCAGAGTAGAAAAAGTAAGAACATCTGGAGTGTGGTATAATTGGGGCAAATAGCGAAGGAGGAAAGATGGTAAAAGAGTTCTTTGGGGAAGGCGATTCAGCGGTGCGGCCAGATAAGCCGATGACAGAGCGTGAAGTGGTTGTGGTGGTTGTAAAACACCCGACGGAAGAGAAATATCTTTGCGTTCAGAATAAGAAGTTTGGGTGGATCGACTTCGTGATGGGCGGGATCGAAGGCGATGAGAACCCGATTGAGGCGGGAAAACGTGAGGTGGTCGAGGAGACGGGCTATACGGATTTTGGCGAGCTCAAGAACGTAGAAGAAGTGTTCTACGATAACTTCTATGCGGCACACAAGGATGTAAACCGACATATTACGATCCATACGGTCTGCGGAGAATTGAAGAGCTTGGCGCGGGAAGATCGTGCGGTGGAAGAGAAGGAAATTGCGGATGTGATATGGATATCGGTGGCGGAATTAGCGGAGAAGTTGACGCAGCAGGCGCATAAATATATTTGGGAAATTGTGAACAGATAGGGTTCGCTATGGTCGGAAAAGCTGCCTATAAGGGCGGCTTTTTCGTGCAATGAATGCTAGAGGTGTGGTATAATTATTAGATAATAAAGCTGGGAGACCAGAGAAAGGATAAAGCTATGGAAGAAGTTGAAAAAATGCGACATAGTCTGAGCCATGTTTTGGCGGCAGCGGTGCGGGAGCTTTATCCGACAACAACTTTTGGGATTGGCCCAGCGATCGATAATGGTTTTTATTACGATATTGACTTTGGCGACACGAAAGTTTCGGATACGGATCTTGCAAAGATTGAGAAGAAAATGCGAGGAATTATTGCACGTGGATGCAAGATGGTGCGCCGTGAAGCAAGCCGGAAAGAAGCGCTAGATTGGGCTAAGAAGAATGGGCAGCGGTTCAAAACGGAGTTGATTAGCGAGTTGCCGGACGGGGCGACGATCACTTTCTATGACTTGGTTGACCCGAAGGGGGAAGTATTGTTCACTGACCTCTGCAAAGGCCCACATATTGATAATCTGAAGGAAGTCGGAGCGTTCCAGCTGCAGCGAGTGGCGGGTGCGTACTGGCGGGGCGACGAGAAGCGGGAGATGTTGACGCGGATTTATGGGGTGGCGTTCGCGACGGAGGATGAACTGAAGGAGTATCTGAAGCGTCAAGAAGAGGCAAAATTGCGCGACCATCGTCGACTAGGTAAGGAATTGGATCTTTTCTGTTTCTCGGATCTAGTCGGGGCGGGGTTGCCACTATTTACGCCGCGAGGGACGGTGCTGCGTGAAGAATTGACGGATTTGTCGTTTGGCTTGCGGGGCGGCGCTGGGTTCAAGAAGGTTTGGACGCCGCATATTACGAAAGTAGATTTATATAAGAAATCAGGGCACTTTGCGAAGTTTGGTGATGAGCTTTTTATGGTGCATTCGCAAGTAAATGGGGAAGAATTTGCTCTAAAGCCGATGAATTGCCCGCATCATGCACAAATTTTCGCTTCGCGGCCGCGGACTTACCGTGAGATGCCAGTGCGCTATATGGAGGCGACAACGGATTATCGCGACGAGAAGACTGGCGAACTTGGGGGGCTTAGCCGAGTGCGGTCGTTGACGCAAGATGACTCGCACGTGTTTTGTCGTAAGGATCAGATTAAGGATGAGATCCAGACACTAGTTGGAATTGTGCGTAAGCTTTATACGACGGTGGGGATGAACAAATTGCGGGCACGGCTGAGCTATCGAGATAGTAGTGATAAATATTTGGGTGACCCAGAGCTCTGGAAGATGGCGCAGGCTCAGATTAAAGAGGCTGCGGTCGAGAATGGTCTAGACTATTTTGAACAAGAAGGCGAAGCGGCGTTTTATGGGCCGAAGATTGATTTCATGGCGGAGGACGCAATCGGACGCGAACATCAAGTAGCGACGGTGCAACTAGATTTTGTACAACCAGAGCGGTTTGAGCTAGAATTCGTGAATGAGAAGGGTGAAAAAGAGCGTCCAGTAATGATCCATCACGCGACTTTAGGCTCGATTGAGCGGTTTATGAGTGTGTTTATTGAGCATACGGGCGGTTGGTTCCCGCTATGGTGTGCGCCGGAGCAGGTGCGAGTCTTGACCGTGAACGATCAGGTAGAAGATTACGTGAAAGAGATTGAAGAAGTATTAGGGGGTGTGGTGCTAAATGAGCCTGTGAAGAACAATGAGCTGAGGTTCGAGATTGATCGGAGCGATGATAGTCTGGGTAAGAAGATTAAGCGAGCGACCGAGATGAAAATCCCAGTAGTCTTGATCGTGGGGCCGAAGGATGCAGAAGCGCGTGAGGTGAGCGTGCGGACGCGTGAGGGGGAAGAGAAGGTGAAACTCGCGGAGCTAGAAGGTTGGTTGATGGGAAAGCTGTAGAGTAAGAGTGATATGGAGGGAGAAAACAAAAACACTCTCAGCAATCTCGAATTCCAGGAGAGATACAGAGAGATTATAGAGACGCCACTTTCCCCGAATAATATTGATTCCTATGCTGATGACGCTATGGACAGATTGGGGCAATTGATTGAAGATGTCCAGGAAGAATATAAGTGGGAGGGGTTGGGCCTGTCAGCTAAAGAACGTGAGGACAAAATTTTTGCTGAGGCATTTCCGGGGACTAGTGTTGAGGCGACTTTGGATAGGATTGACGATATCGCACATCGCTTGATGCGATTTGACACCGTTATCCGAAAAACTAGAGAAAATCCTGACAACGAAGTGATTTTGCCACCTGATGGACGGGGACGCATCGTAGAGGGGAGTGGAAGGGGTATTCAAGAAACTGTGGTTTTGCCGAAGCTTAAGACGGAATTGTTTGTACTGGAGCAGGACTTTGGAGTAGATGTGCTAGATTCTGAACAACTTATACTTTCGACAGGTGTTTTAGAGCCAAATATGCAACGAGGCATAAGCTATGATGTTATTGAGCTACCTAGGTTGGAAAGACTAATCTTGAGTTGTGATGAACGTGGTAATCGCACGTATGTTTTTGATACGGAGAAGTTGCATGAGTTTAAGATCACCCCGGAGATGATTAAATGTGGTACAAAATCACAACTAAATGAGCTGTTGGCGGCACGACCGGAAGTGGGGAAGAGCATTAATTACTCATTGAATTATGTAGAACGAGTCCGTGGCGCGATAGAGAATCCAGGGGCTAAATTATTACCAGAGAAAGATAAAGCGGAACAGGCAGAGTATCTGAAGGTAATAGAGAAAGCGCCAGAAGGGTGGATGACCGCGAATAGATTAGCGAAAGAGTTGGACGTTAGTTTCGGGGTTGTTATGAGGCGATATAATGAGCATATAGGCGAAGTGGGGCCACTTACAACATATAAAACTTCTCATGGTAAGACGGAGGGATTTAAATATTTTTCTCCAGAGCAAGTAGAGAAGATGAAGCAAATTATTGAGGATAATGCTAAAACTGTTGCTCCAGAAGGATGGATGACTATGAATGGTTTAGCAAAGGTTCTTGGTGTTGGCTACCCAGTTTTGGCAAGATATTATGATGCGCATGCGAATGAAATAGGTCAACTTACTGAGCATTCACGCGACTTGAGCGGTGAGACTTATAAATATTTTTCGCCAGATCAGATTGAAAAAATAAGACAGGGCTTTGCAAAGAATGTAGAGGTGGCTCCTGCGGGATGGATGACGGCGAGCGGCTTAGCGCAGGAATTAAGCGTAGGGCGCGGAACTATAATGAAATGGTATGCAGAACATACTTCGGAAATAGGGCCGCTTATGAAGTATGTCAACGCTCGAAATAAAGTTCTCGAGTACTTTTCGCCGGAGCAAGCAGAGAAGATTAAACAAGCTCTCACAGACAAAGGGGAGCGCGCTCCCGAAGGATATATGACGGCGAAGGCTTTGGCAAAAATGTTGAACATTAGTCGAGAGGCTGTAGTAGAGTGTTATAAGAGGTATATAGGGTATGTTGGTCCGCTTGCGCAATACGTTAACGCTCAGAATAAGAAGTACGAGTTTTTTTCGCCGGAGCAAATAGAGAAGTTGAGTCAGCTCCTCGGTAATAGAGGAGAGACTGTGTCTGAGGCGGGGAAATAAGTTCGATGGCTTTTGACAAGACCGTAGTAATCTTAGGACCGACCGCCTCTGGGAAGACGGGGGTGTCGATTCGGATTGCTAAGGAGGTAGAGCGGCGGGCAAAGGCTTCGCCGGCGGGGAAGTTTGCTGGGTTTACAGGAGCAGAGATTATCTCGGCGGATTCTAGGGCGATCTATCGCGAGATGGACCTCGGGACAGCAAAACCGAGTTTAGAAGAGCAAGATGGGGTACCACACTGGGGAATTGATCTGGTGGCTCCGGGCGAGCGTTTTACGGTAGCGGACTGGAAGGCGTATGTCGAGGAGAAGATTAAAGAAATCCGCGGACGGGGGAAGTTGCCAATGGTGGTAGGTGGTACGGGTTTGTATATTGATGCACTGGTCTATGACTATGATTTTAGCGCAGAAGCAAAAGCTAGTCAGAGCAATCGTAAAAATGACTGTACAAATTATTTACTCATTGGGGTAAAAACTCCAGATGTGGAACTACGAAAGCGGATTATGGAACGAGCGAATAAATTATTTGTTCAGGAACTTTTTAAGGAGACGCGAAGCTTGGCGGAGAAGTATGACTGGAATAGCCAGGCGATGAAAAGCAATATCTATCAGTTCGCCTGGGCGTATTTGCAGGGTGAATATAGCCTTGAGCGGGCAAAAGAGTTGTTCGTTTATGACGACTGGCATCTTGCGAAACGACAATTAACTTGGTTCAAACGGAACAAAAAAATTAACTGGTTGCCACTTGAAGAAATAGAGGGGTACGTGATAAAATGTATACAAGATGAGCAAGGAAACTAATACTCCAACAGAAAAATTGTTCGGCTCGAAGTCGCGGGCAAAGCTGGTGGGACTGTTCTTTGCGAACCCGACGAAGTCTTTTTACGTGCGTGAGATTACGCGTGTGATTGAGG
>CANEKB010000069.1 GCA_947427985.1 uncultured Candidatus Saccharibacteria bacterium | reverse complement strand
AGGTGCTGGTGTCGTTGCTTACCGCAATGCTCGCCGTGCTAGCAAGGAAGCGTAAATCGTTAATCGTAAAGATTAAACTAGCTTCTTAACAAAGCGAAACTCGGGCCTTGGGCTAAACCCCAAGGCCCTCCAAAACTCTAGACAATCTAGCTGCGCGAATTAGTTCAAAAGGAATTTATTTTCTTCTTTGATCTCAATTTAATTTATATATCTATTGCGGCGAAAATTGCCTGGAGTTTTGGATTTGTGGTATAATAATAGAGGTATCCCCGGATGGCGGAATTGGCAGACGCGCTAGCTTCAGGTGCTAGTCTGAGCAATCAGGTGCAGGTTCAAGTCCTGTTCCGGGGACCATAGAAAAACCATGAGCTTTGGCTCTTGGTTTTTCTATAGGATGCTCAGATAGGCGTAGAACCTCTGCGCTTTAGCGCAGTGGTGCAAACCTCGTAGGAACCGAGCAAAAAGTAAACTAAGTTTACTTTTTTGAGGTGACGCCCGAGGAGAGTAAATTGCATAGCAATTTACGAGTCCTGTTCCGGGGACCATTACAAAACATACAGAAAGCCCCTTCGGGGCTATTTTCAATGGCAATGAAGTATGCTATAATATATTTAGAATTTATATCAAACTAACAGGGAAATCATATGTCTGGACATAGCAAATGGGCTACTACAAAACGCCAAAAGGCTGTCGTTGACGCAAAGCGCGGCGCCCTCTTTACTAAAATCGCTAATCAAATCGCTATCGCGGCGCGCTCTGGTACTGATCCGAATATGAACCCGTCTCTCGCAATGATGCTCGAGAAGGCTCGCCAGGCTAACATGCCGAAGGTAAATATTGAACGTGCGATCGCTCGTGTTGCTGATAAGAACGCTGCGGCGCTGATCGAGGAGACTTACGAAGGCTATGGTCCTGGTGGTGCTGGGATTATTATTGAAGTTGCTACCGACAACAAGAACCGTACCATGCCGGAAGTTCGCAACGCTTTGTCGAAGAACGGTGGGCGTATGGCAGATCCAGGTTCAGTTATGTTCCAGTTTGCTCGTAAGGGCTGGGTCGAAGTTTCCGATAAGGGTGAGGAAGCTATGATGGTCGCGCTCGATGCTGGTGCAGAAGACGTTGATGAGTATGAAGACGGCTTGATTGTCTTGACTGCTCCGAGCGACCTTATGAAGGTTCGTGCGAATCTCATCGATGGCGGTCTTACTGTTACTAATGCTGAGCTAAAATATATCCCAACTTCGAGTGTTTCTGTGACTGGCGACGATGAAGAGAAGCTTGGTCGCCTGCTCGACGCGCTTGATGATCTCGACGACGTTACAGCTGTTCATACCAATGCCGAATAGTGCGCAGGCTACAGCTCTACTGTAGTATACTACCCCATAAGCACCAAAGAACCCCTTTCGGGGTTCTTTTTATAGATGTAAACCTTCTTTCAATTCTTTCTTGCCACCGATCGGCGGTCGGACTTTTTCGCCTTCTTTCGGCATGATCAAATGAGCATGCAGCCGAGTTAACGATGCTCCCGAGCGTGATGGGTCGCCAAAGCGCATACAGAATCCCCCGCCTACCATATCGTATTCTTTCATTAGCCGATACCAAATCTGTTGTAAGTCTCCCCACATTTCTGGTGACATTTCTTCGATTCGATATACTGGCTGCATGGCTACAATCAAAAATTGCTGCTCGGCTCCATCGTAAGGGAATCGGTTTTTCGATACATGCCAATAGTCCGTCTGGAACAGAATTTCTTGCTCGATATTTTCTGGCGCCATTGAATCCTTGCCCTCGGCTTCCATTCGCACCATGATATCGAGCTGCTCTTGTGTGCGTGCGTTTGGCGGATAAAAATATTTATATTTACTATAATCACTCATTTTCTTCTCTTGCTAGACAAATTGTCCTAATCCCTTTCTTCTCGGCCAGTGCGTGCGAACGCGTACTCCAGTTTCTTTCTGGATGATCCTCGAGGTAGTAAATCTCCTTAATGCCTTTATTTGCCAGTACCTTCATGCAGTGGTCGCAAGGGAACAAAGTCACATAGAATGGTGTATCCTTCAGGGATTTAACTTTCCCAAGTTTCTTTAGTAGGTTAATCTCGGCGTGTTCTACGGTATCATAGAAAAGCTCCGTTCGATTCTGAATATCGTATTCCGGAATCGTAAAGTCGATCTGGTTCGTACCAAAAATCCACTGTCCATTCCAGAAGCAGGCTGCCGCCGTTGGACAAACATCATCCGTCGATTTTCGGAGCTCCTTTAACATTTGCGGAATCGGCTCTGGCATCTCTTTAGAGTAGTGAATTCGTCGCTTCATGCCGGCTGCCGCTTTAGCGACTTTCTCTTCGACTCCTTCAACCTTTTTCAGGCGACTATTAAGGGTGATTTGGCGGATTTTATCCGAAGTTGAAGTTTTCGCCTGACGCGGCAACACAGCGACGCGACCGCAATATTTTTCTAGCTTCTCGATTTGCTCGTCGGTGTAATTTTCCTTAATTGCGACAAGCACGTCCGGTTTTACAGTTTTTATTAAGTGCCATTTTGGTTCGTCGACATCTTTAATTACAATTGCGTCGGCAATGTTTAGTAGCTCGATAAATTCATAGCGTTCATGCTCTGGAATCACTGGACGAGTCGGCCCTTTGCGCTTACGAATCTTTTCATCGCTATCCATCGCGATAATTAAGAAATCACACAGCGCCCGCGCCTTTAGGATATAACGTAAATGTCCCAAATGAAATAGATCCCACGACCCCTGCACTAGTCCGATCGATTGACCAGACTTTCGAGCAATTTTCATATTTGCTAACCAGTTTTCATCCATATCAGATTCCTACCGGGATTCCTTTTATCGGCTTTTCACGCTCATAGTCTTCTAGTTCAAAATCGTCTGGGCGATAGTCGAAGATATTGTCGTGGCTGTTCACAATTTTTAGTGTCGGGAAAGCATGGCTTGGTCTCGCAAGAATTTCTTCTACCCAAGGCAATTGGTTCTCATAAATATGCGCATCGGAAATCATGTGCACGAATTCATATGGCTCCAATCCCATTACTTCCGCCATTGCTAGTAGTAGCGCTGAATATTGCACCCAGTTGCTTGGGCAACCAATCAAAATATCGCAGCTTCGCTGGAACATCACTAAACTTAACTTACCGTCCAAAATTCGAAAATGCATCCAACCATGGCATGGGCAAACTACTACCTTTTGTTGATGATCTTTGTTACGAATCGTGTACTGCGGAATCCATGGCGAGATGAAGTGCGTTTTCAGCTCTGGCCGTTCTTTCATTTGCTTGATAATTTCCGCAAATTGATTAAATGAGCCTCCGTCCGCCGTTGGAAAGTCATGGAAGGCTGCGCCATACGAGCCCGGGCCGAGGTCTCCCGTTTCGAGGCCACGTTTCGCGCACTTCTTTTCTGTACACCAAGCTTTCCACCATTTGCAGCCAAATTTTTCCAGCTCCTCTTGCGTACGAACCCCGTTGATAAAAGCAAATAGCTCGCCTACCGCACCCTTCCAGAAACTCTTTAGGCTACGTTCGGTTAAGAACGGCACGCCGTTTTCTAGCAAATTAAACCGTGAAACCGGCGCCCCAAGTAAATCAATCGTCCGGATTTCCTCGCCCTTTTCATCTACCATTGGCGATGGCCCCCATGTTCCTTTATCTAGTACCGTCCGGATCAAATTTTTGTATTGCTCGTCCGGTGTCCGCTCGGTGTATGGCTTATACTCACCAATCATCTTTTATTACCTCCTGTCGCCGCCCATGGGGCAGCACCTTTATACTATGATAACAGATTATGCCAACTTTCATAGAGACGATGTAAAAAATACAATACCTATAACCTAGTCTATTATAACACGTGTTATAATAGAATCAGTTGCCTAAATAAAAATGAGGAAATTGATGCCATTTGATTATAAGAAAGAATACAAAGAATTCTATTTGCCTAAGAGCAGGCCTAGTATTATAGAAGTTCCATCGGTGAACTACCTTGCCGTGCGTGGTCATGGCGACCCAAATTCCGAAGATGGTGAGTATAAAATTTCGATTGGCCTTCTATATGCGATCGCCTTTACAATCAAAATGAGTAAGAAAGGCGACCATCAGATCGAAGGATATTTTGACTATGTTGTGCCTCCGCTCGAAGGCTTTTGGTGGCAGGACGGTAGCTCTAACGAGCTAGATTATGATCGCAAGGCCGACATGAATTTTATCTCTGTAATTCGTCTACCAGATTTCGTGACAAAAGCAGACTTCGATTGGGCGATTGCCGAAGCTACGCGCAAGAAGTTGCAAGACTTTTCGAAAGTAGAGTTTTTAACCTATGAAGAAGGAATCTGTGTCCAGTGTATGCATTTAGGTAGTTATGACGATGAACCAGCTACTATCTCTGCTATGCATGAATTCATGACGTCGCAGGGTTATACTCTCGATATTCAAAACCCACGCTATCATCACGAAATTTACCTTAGCGATCCGCGCCGTTGTGCTGTCGATAAGCTCAAGACCGTGATCCGTCATCCAGTCAAAAGGCTTAGCCGCTAGTTGCCAACCACTCTTCTCTGTGCTACAATAATACACGGAAGGGTGGCCGAGTGGTTTAAGGCACCGGTCTTGAAAACCGGCAGGTTAACGCCTCGCAGGTTCGAATCCTGTCCCTTCCGCCAGATAAAAATAAATCCCGCTGAGGGATTAATTTTTATCTGTTGCTAGGACAGCATTACGAACCGTAGGTTCGTCCGCTGCAGGAGGCGAATAAAGAAAAGTTTACTTTTTCTTTTGAGCTGACGCCCAGCGGAGACGGAATTCGTAAGAATTCCGTTCCTGTCCCTTCTCAAATAGCCATTCTTATGATACAATAAACATCAGTGGTACCGTAGCTCAGATGGTTAGAGCGTGGGACTCATAAGCCCAAGGTCACTGGTTCGATCCCAGTCGGTACTACCATTTTTAGATTATGAAGAAAACTCTTTTAGATAATAACGCCATCATTGAAGTTAATCGGCAGTGTTATGATGCTCTCGGTGCAGATTACACCGAAGGTACGCCAGATTTTGAAATTATTGAGAAAAATGGCATTTGGCAAGACTTTCTTAATGCCTTGCCTGGAAAGAAGATGCTTAACGTTGCTTGCGGTACTGGTGACACTTCGGTTTGGCTTGACCAGCGTGATTACGAAGTTGTCTCGACTGATTTATCTTCAGAAATGATAAAAGTCACCGCTGAGAAAATGTTAAACGCCCGTAATCTAGTTCTTGGCGCGACTGAACTGGATCAACTCCAAGGCGAAAAATTCGATGGTATTTTCGCAGTACATCTTGTTCAGCATCTTAATAAGTCGCTTATTGAAAAGTTCTTCTGCCAAGTTCATGATTTGCTATCTGATGGCGGTAAGTTCTTGCTTGTCTTTACTAATAACTGTTTTTCAGAAAGCGGCTATCAGCTTGAAGGTTCGAAAGAT
>CANEKB010000068.1 GCA_947427985.1 uncultured Candidatus Saccharibacteria bacterium | reverse complement strand
AAGAGCTCTTCTGTATTTTTTTAGTGCGCGATGTTGCATTGTCGAGGTGTGCGCTGGCGGGATGTAATTCTCGGCAGTACGAAAAGTATCGTAGCCGTCGCGTGCAGGGTGATCCTTTGGGAAGTTGAGACTATCGAACATGTGAAATTCGTCGTCTAACTGGCATGATTCCATGACATTGAAGCCCATGTCTGCATAGACTTGCACGACTCGGTCGAGCTCAACCATAAGTGGATGCTTCGTGCCACGCTTAATAACAGGAACTGGCTCATTGGGGGCGCACGGCGCGGAAACGTCAAGCGGGGCAATATTCTCACTCTCGAGATCTTCTTCAGCCTTCGCGATTGCAGCAAGGACTTTCTGCTTTTTTTGATTCATAGCACGACCAAACTCCCCGCGCTCAGCTGGTGGAAGATCTTTGATCTTAGTGTATTCAAGATTTATTTGTTTTAGCTCGGATTTGAGATTCTCTAACTCTGACATATTATATATTATATATCACTCGAGAGCAAAAGACTACATTTTCTCTAGAGAATTTTCTAATTTTAGACCAACTCTTAGATAAACAAGATACAAATAAGCGAAATAATAGCAAGGACAATCAAGATGATCCAAACCCAAGTAAAGCGGCCTGTCTTTTTCGTCTCCTCATCATCTTCCATATCGTCGCCATAGTCGGAACCACGCCGAACTTCCGACTGATTGCGCGCTCGCAAATCCGAGGCGATGCGGCGGCTTAGCTCGGAGTTATCTTCTAAATCTTTTGACATCATGATTCCCATAAGTTTCCCTTAAAAATTATTTTTACGCTTAAGTTGTCGCTTTTCATTGTATCACAGGTATGCTATAATCGGGTAAATATTAGAAACTAAGGAGGTTTAATAATGGCGAATCAAAAGCCAAAGAAATCCGGGAAGAAGGCCGAAAAAGCTACGACTCAGCCTGAAGCCAAAAAAGAAGTGAAGGAAATCAAGGAGACAGCCGTAGTGAAAGACGCTGTAGTAGCTTCTGATGATAAGCCAATGAAAGGCTTTTTCGCACGCAAATGCGATAAAAATGAGAACATTTTAACTATTTTTAAGACTCCAAAGATTTGGGGAGCTTTGATCGGTGAAGTAATCGGCACTATGTTGCTGGTTATTTTGCTTTTAGTCCTCAGCTTGCTCGGTGCGCCACAGCCGCTCATTCTTGGCCTTGGTGTTATCTGTGTCTATCTAGCCGTTGTTGGGCTTTCAGGAGCAAACTTGAACCCACTGGTTACCGTCGGTATGATGGCAACTCGTCGTATGTCGGCAATCCGCGGCGTGCTCTACATTTTGGCGCAGTTGCTTGGTGGTTGGCTAGCAATGATCGTTGTTAACGCTTTCCGTATCGGTAGTGGCTCTTCACTAAATATGCCAGTTATGGGCGAACTGACGGGTGAGAATTTCTGGGCCGTTGCCTTGATTGAGCTATTTGGAGCAATCGTCTTAGCATTCTTCTTTGCGCGCGCGCTCCGCTTCGCTCGAAAGAGTCCGCTCGCTTTTGCTATGATGATTGCTAGCGGTCTAGTATTGCTAGATATCGTGGCCTATGTAATTTCGCAGGGCTTTTTCATGCTGACTGGTTCCTACATGTTCAATCCAATTGCAGCTCTTATGCACCAAATTTTGCCAACTACGGCCGATAGCCTCGGTGAACTCGCACAGGCGGCTGGTCTTGCGGTTGCGGCCTACGTCATCGTTCCAATGGTTGGCGGCGTGATTGGTTTCTACGTTTCTGATATTGCAACTCGCCTTGCGAGCGACGGTTACGCATGTGAATGCGATAATCCTTGCGCCTGCAAAAAGAACTAAACAAATAGTTAGAGTTCTCAACAGAAAAGCGCTACTACAGTGGCGCTTTTTTGAAGTATCTGTGCTATAATGTATTTATGGTTAAAAGCCAGGATAAACAAGAGGCTGACGCTACTGATAAGAGCATCGAGTCTACCGTCGAGAAAAAACACAAAATTAAAACGCCGATGCAGAAACATACTATGCCGGCGGTTTATCGAGTACTTTTTTCTTTCTTATTGTTGGCTTTCTTTTCGGTGATTTTCACCTGGTTCTTGTTTTGGCGTCAAAACCTTTGTGACGCTGACGTTACGAACGAGTTCATTCAGACACATCAGGACATCACGGTTTATAGCTGCTTAGTGATATTTTGCCTGATGGCCATAATTGCAACAGTGACTTGGCGACCGTTTTTTACAGTTGGGCTGTCTTTTGCAATACTTAGTGTCATAACTTTTATTCATATCCAAAAGTTTACTCTGCGCGCGGCACCGTTGCTGCCAGAGGATTTTCAAATGGCCGGCTCCGTCGGCAATTTGACCAGTTTCGTCGATAGCGATGCCATCGTTAGGTTGGTGTTTGGTGTAGTTTTTGTTCTGGTTGGCTCAATCTTCCTAGAATACTGCATGCGCAAGGTTTGTGGCCGCAACCGCAACGGTTTACCGTGGTGGGAAAAAATTTCGATAATCCCACGGGTGACTTGGACTCTAGTGGCCTTGGCGATTTTAGTATGTGTAACTAAGCCAATTATTGATCATGAAGGTCCAGATTGGGTGCCAGGGATTAACTATGTCGGCTGGAATCAGACCGAAAATTACGAGAACAATGGTTTCGTAATTGGATTTCTCTATAACCTGTCACGCCTTAGCATGCCGGAGCCGGAAGGCTATAGTCAAGATGCAATGCAAAAAATTGCCGAAAAGTATCGCGCAATCAAGGCTGCAGACAATGAACGTAAGCCACTTGATGACGTCGTTGAAAATATTGTTTTTATCATGAATGAAAGTTTTTATGATCCGGCACTCTTAACAAAACACTATGCTCACGGTGGCGGTGATATTACTCCAGTCTTGCACCAAATTTTCCGTGAATACCCGAGTGGATATATGTACTCACCGGAATATGGCGGCAACACCGCAAACGTAGAGTTTGAAGGGCAGACCGGACTATCAAATTACTGGGCGCAAACAATTCCTTACATAAATTCCCTGTCCAAAGTCGATAGCGTATTAGCAATTGCCAATTGGGCAAAGGGTTTTGATTTTGAAACGACGGCAGTGCATGCTTATGACGGAACCATGTATAAACGCTATCTTATCTATCCAAAGTTTGGCTATGATGAGTTTATAGACGCCGATAAAATGAAATACACCGAGAAAGAGTTCTCTAGCGAGTATAATAATGACCGGTCAACTTACAATGAGATTTGGGATATCCTGAAGGATGGGGACGGACCACAACTCGTTACAGCTATTACTATGCAAAATCATGGGCCTTATGGTGGTGCGAATTATCCAAAATTAGATTTCCCGCTACTACAGGAGGATCAGTATTCCTGGCTGATTGAATCTAATTTTCAGAGTCTACACACTTCAGACCAATATCTTGGCGAGCTATTAGAGAAGATCGATAGCCTTGACGAAAAAACAGTTGTAATTTGGTTTGGCGATCATGCAATGGGAGTCTTGGATAAGTACATAAAATCCGAGGATAAAGATGAGCAGGATCTTGCGCACCTTACGCCATATTTTGTCTACGCAAACTTCGACATCGAAAGCGAGTATACGGTTGCAGAAACAACCAAAATTAATGCGGAGCTTGGCTTTAAATTCCCTACTCGCGGTGTAGATTTGCCGACCGTAACGCCAAATTGCTTGTTAAATACTATGTATAATATCTTGGGCGTCGAGAAGCCTGCGCTATTCTATCTATTGGATACGATCTGCGAAGATACGCCAATATTAGCAAACTCTTACTGGGGCGACGAAAAACCAGAGCAAAGTGAGGCGCTGAAAGAGTACGAGTTTGTGAATTATGATGTCTTGAGCGGTAAACATTACTGGAACGGGGACTAGTAAGAAGGCTAGCCTCAGTGGCGAGCCTTACGAAAATATTAGTTTTTGGGGAAAAGCGGAGTTTCTGGCGGTGCGATATCGGGTGCCGTGAAGATAGAATGGATTTTCTCAGTAGCCGTTGGTAAGAATGGTGTAAGTAGCTGGTTCGCCACAAGGAGATCGCACGCTAATTTCTCAAGTACTTGATGCAGTCTTTCTGTTTCGCCAGTTTTGGCAAGTTCCCAAGGTTTTTGTTCATCAATAGACTTATTCAGAGCTTGTACCTTTGTCCAGGCGTAATCGAAAGCTCTGGAAAATTCGAAATTCTGCATTAGCTTGATATATTTCTTATCTTCACCGGTCGGGTTTATGACACCGCGTATGCCATTCTTTTTGCAGAGCGTAGCGAGGCGCTGAACAAGGTTGCCAAGATCATTCGCCAGCTCATTATTGTAGGCATTCTCAAATTTTTCCCAAGTAAAATCTGCATCGGTAAAAGTGTCCACGTGCCGTAGGAAATAGTAGCGAAAGGCATCTAGTCCATGCTTATCAAGAACCTCAATCGGATCAACAACGTTACCAATACTCTTGCTCATCTTCTGGCCATCCGCGAGAATATAACCATGAGTTACCAAATGCTTCGGCAGAGGCAAGCCAAGACCGAGCAAAATCGCTGGCCAAGTGATTGCATGGAACCGCAAGATATCTTTGCCAATAAACTGTGCCTGCGCAGGCCAATAGGTTGAGATATCTTGATCGGGATAGCCCAATACCGTGATGTAGTTAGAAAGCGCATCGATCCAGACGTACATGATCTGATCATCATCGCCCGGCACCGGAACACCCCAAGAAAGCTGACCGCGCGGGCGCGAAATCGAAATATCCGGCGCATCAGCGAGAAGTTGCAAAACTTCCTGCTTACGAAACTCGGGTAAAATTTGCATTGTATCTTTCTCAATCTGGTCGCGAATTTTATCCTTAAAGTCAGCAATACGAAGATAATAATTTCGTTCCGAAAGCTGTTGGTACGGTTTTTGATGATCAGGGCAAACGCCGTGGTTCTCTTCACATTCTTTCGCTGTCACAAAACGTTCACAACCTTCACAATACCAACCTTCATACTCAGCCGAGTAAATATGGTTCTCCAACCTCTTCCAAATCTCCTGGCAACGACGAACGTGTTCCGGATCAGTAGTACGAATAAAGTCCGTATAAGAAATGTCAAGTTGTTTAATAAACTTGCGGAATTTATCCGAATTCATTTGAACATAATCGTCAACCGAAACACCATTCTTTTGAGCGGTACTAAAAACTTTATTGCCGTGCTCATCGGTGCCAACCTGGAACCGTACTTCATCACCCATCATGCGGCAAAATCGAGCATAGACATCAGCTAGTAGATAGTCCATAGCGTGGCCAATATGCGGGTTACCGTTGACATAAGGGATTGCTGTGCATAGATAAGTTTTTGACATAATACATTAATTATAGCACAGATATGGTGCGAGCGATAAGGAAAACGCCCTATAATTCAAGCTTCAAGATAAGAACTTACCTTAAAGTATAAATTGTCTTTCCGCTTTTCCTTATTTATTCATCCTCCCTATGATTACTCTATGGCTAGACAGCGGAGGGAGAAGCTAGCG
>CANEKB010000067.1 GCA_947427985.1 uncultured Candidatus Saccharibacteria bacterium | reverse complement strand
CATCAGACCAAGATGATGATTCTATTATCGCTAAATGCGGTGGTAATATTGATTGTCGGTGTCATGATTTTTTCGGCTATAAGTTTAAATGGCGGGATTGAATTCAAGGTAGTAGCTGAGCGTAGCGACATGATAAATGACGGGCTTGACCAGCTAGAACTGTTGGCGCCTGGTTTTGAGGAGCTGGCGGAGCCACCTGCGATTGCGCCGCCGTCTGGTAGTAGTGGTGGCTCGTCTGGGATTGGTAATAGTGGAGGGTCTTCTTCGTCGGGCGGAAGCTATGTTACTGGTAGCAGTACGTCGAGCAGCGGTGGAATTAAGGGGGTGAATGTAGCTCGCGGCGAACTCTGGGAAGAGACAGCGATTACGATTTATCAGACTGCGGATTTTGATATTTGTGTAGGTGGTGGATTGTCGGGTCTAGGCGATATGTACTGGCAGACTAGCAACCCAGCAGTGATTAAAGGTTTTATTAATTCGGCTCGAACTTGGCTTGGTTATAGTTCGGAAACTTGTCGTTATCCAGTGATTGTTGGGACGGGCACGACGACAATTACGGCTGGTACTTATGATGGATCACGTTACGATAAAATAACGGTAACAGTAATCGCGCCACCAGTAGAACAATGGAAACGTGATGTTTTGAACCTTGTAAATCGAGAACGAGCCAAGAACGGCTTGGCAGCGTTGGCGTGGGGCACAACTTGTGAGAGTGCGGCAAATACTCGAGCATTAGAATTGGTCTCGAAGTATGCCCATACACGTCCGGATGGATCGACTTGGTCGACGGCATGTCCAGTGCCTACGACTGGCGGTAAGAGCGGTGAGAATTTGGCTGCGGGCAATTCAGTAGTCTCACCAGAGACGGTGGTGGCTTCGTGGATGAATTCACCAGATCATCGAAAGAATATTTTGGATCCGGATTTTAAATACTTGTCGGTTGGATTCGTATTTGACCCGAATTCTGCTTACAAGACCTATTGGTCTCAGTATTTCACAACCTACTAGGAAGATTATGCTATAATGGGGGCATGAAATTGAAGAATTTAGAGAAATTAGTGGAGCGTGCGCGAGTAAGCTTTTTAGGATCAGTGGACGATGATGGTATGCCAAATATTAAAGCTATGTTACGCCCTCGTCAGCATATTGGGTTAAAAGAGTTTTATTTTTCGACTAATTATTCCGCACTTCGGACGCAGCAATATCTGAAGAACTCAAAGGCTTGTCTATATTTTTATCGTAAGGGGTTGATTAGTTATGCTGGCTTAATGTTGCGTGGCAGAATGGAAGTTTTAACTGACCAAGAGAGTAAAAATTTGCTGTGGGAGCCAGGTGATACGAAGTATTATACTCAAGGTGTGACTGATCCAGATTACTGTGTCTTGAAATTTACTGCTGAGAGCGGGCGGTACTATCAGGATTTGCGTAGCGAAGAAATTGAAATTAGGTAGCGCTACCGTCGTTGATGGCTTTTTCTATGAGAGCGCCAAGTTTAGTGATCGGTGTATAGCTTGGAAAATTGTTGGTTAATACTACAACAGTGTAATGACGATCTAAATCTGGAAATTCGACAATAGCTGCATCGGCATAGGTCGTCCAGCTATCGCCATTCCAGCTCCAACCGACTTTGTTGTATACTTTGGCTCGACTGGAAAAACCGCTAGGTAAACCTTGACGCCAATCGTACTCGGTATCGGCGGCTACCAGAGTGGGCGGCTGACTTAACATTGAATCAGCAATACGATACCAGAGAGTCTCGGGCAGATCTTCGTGGTAGTAGTAGAGCTTTAACAGTTTGGTGAGATCGTTGGCGGTTGATTCAAGGCCGAGATTAGTGGTTTGTTTGAGGCCAAGCTCGTCAATTATTCGCTGAACACGCAGCGAGCGTTTATTGTCGTCGCGTAATGGATCGGCGCAACCATTGTATGATTCACGGATGGCGAGATCGAGGCACTCACCGATAGTGTAGCTCCCAGCACGGTAATCAGTTGAGGTGGTGAAATAATCGTCAAGATTCTCGACGCCGCTAGCAATTTGGCGGTAACCATCATAAACGTAAAATAGTTTATAGACTGAAGCGATATCAAAAATTCGGTTAGGTTGGTAGTCGGCGGCGACGCGATCGTGGTCAAGGTCATAAATTACGAGGCCGACTTGGCGATTTGTGGTGGCTACCCAGGAGTTGACGGTGGGTTGCAAATCGATGAACCTGTTCGCGGGCTGCGGGTCAGAGTCTGTATTAGGCTTATCAATATTGACGTCGTCACCAGTCTCGTCTTCGGAATCTGTAGCGTTGTTGCCATTGTCGCTATTGCCGCTGTTTTCCTCACCGATAGTGGTGCCACCATGTTCCTGAATAAGCCGATAAGTTATTATACTGGTGAACAATATAAGTACGGCTACAGTAAGACTAATAAGTGCAACTTCGGCCCGAAAATATTTTTTGCGTGCCATAGCGTGCTATTGTTCTCCAGGTCGGGCGCTGTAGAGCCGATCAATAAAACTAGCAGCAGCATCGGTGTTCATGAGCTCAGTTTGATAGGTTGAATCGTAAACGGTTGGTATAATACGAGTCTGGAGGAGATCTCCTTCATAAAAATAATGTACGAGAACAAGGCTACGTGTGGTGCCTGGCCACCAAGTTTGATCGAAGAATAAATTGCCAAGGCCATAATAAATTGCGCCGTCACCATAAAGTTCGAAAGTTTGCGGTTGGTGTGCAGAGGTTCCAACAACGACGTTAGCGCCGAGATCGATTAGGTGACGGAAGAAAGTCGATTGTGAACCATGGCCGGTATAAGCTGCGGAAGAATCGGCATAATCGCAAGTTGTATCTTCTTTGGTGTTAACATAGGAATTGCATTCATTAAATTGGATATCAATGATGATAAAGTCGCCTCGTTCTTTGGCACTAGCTATATCGGCAAGAGCTTTTTCTTCAGTATAGAAGTTGGCGCCAGGTGTTGCATCGAGAGTATAGCCACCAGTAGAAAGATTATAGGCAAGCATGGTGATGTTAGTGCCCTTTTCGGAGATTTTGAGTGGAATAGCAGCTTCGGCGGCGGTTTTGCCACCACCGACGGTCTCAATGCCGAGTTCTTGATATTTGGCGATTGTATCAAGTGCGGCTTGATCGCCACAATCTTGGTTATGATTTCCAGTTAGTTCAATAATATCGACTCCGATACTAGTGAGCGTATCGATCATACCAGGCAATGAGCAGATAGTGCTGGTATGAGAATCGGAAGGTGCGTTGGTTGAGAAAGACGACTCGTTGCTGGTATGAGTTTTGTCAAAACTGCTAAGGAGGGAGCCGATGTTTTTGGCGAAGTAGGCACCATCCCCGACTTGATTGAGTTTAAGATTCATTTCGCGCGAGAGTGCTGTGACGCCGGTTTGCGCGAAGGTAAAGACGGTATCTCGGTCGGGAAAATTAGCAATACTTTGGCTCAACTTTTCGTTAACTCTAGCAACATCCTCCTCTGCTCCTGAGAGGTCGTAATATTGAAAAATCGCACCAGAATCGAAGGTATCGAGGTAGTAGTCGTTGTCTATTGCGAGGAGCTTTTTTGTAAAATTAAGATCCCAAATCGAGATGAGGTTGGCATTTTTAACCTCGTCTTGCGAGATTGTTGAGCTACCCGTACCAAAATCTGTTACAGGAACAAGAATATCGTACAGTACATGAGCGGAGCTGGTAGGGAGTTTGTCAAATGAGCTACTAGCAGATATTGTGACGTCAGACCCTAGCTCAATATTATCGAGATTTGTCTGAATAAAATCATGGTCGACTTCGCTCATGTTTTCACCGAAGAGAACTTTGCCGGGTTCATGGAAGACGCCAGTATCTGTAACTAGCTGAAAGCCAAAGAAGGCGACGAGGGCTAGCGTTAAAGCTGTAATAATGATAGCCCCGATCTTGATGCTACGATGGGATTTTGGGGCCGCATTGGATGACTCAGCTTCGTCGTGCAGGGTTTTTATGGCGTCAGTATCTGTATCTTTTTGCGGTAAAGTTTTAGTTTTGGCGGTTTGTTCCGCATCTGACATGCAATACATCTCCCTTATTTTAGAAAATGAATTTCCCTTTTCTTTATTATAGCACGTTAGCGGAATGTGAGCCAAAAAAGATTGACGCGTAAAAGGTTTGTGCTAAAATTAAGGTAGAAAGTTTTGAAAATAAAAAGTTGAAAATATGCTTCTAAATATCTTACTTTTAATTATTGGCTTCATTCTTTTGATTAAGGGTGCAGATGCGTTTGTGGATGGGGCTTCAAGCACGGCGCAAAATTTTAAAGTGTCAAAGATGCTAATTGGTCTAACAATTATTGCTTTCGGGACAAGTGCACCAGAGTTAGCGGTATCGATTTCGGCGTTGGCTTCAGGCAGTACGGACATGTTGCTTGGCAACGTGATTGGTAGCTGTATTCTTAACATTTTGCTTATTTTAGGAATTGCTGCTTTGATTCACCCGATTAAAATTCGTAGCAACACCGTGAAGAAAGAACTGCCGCTATGTATGTTGATTTCTACTTTACTTGCAGTGCTTTTTCTAGATATGAGCTTGGGAGATGGGGCGCCGAATCAAATTTCGCGAGCGGATGGGATCGTGGTAATTCTTTTCTTTTTGGTCTTCTTGTATTATCTGATTACGCTGGCGAAACAGAAAAAGGAAGAAAATAAGAAGGAAAAACCAAAGTATGGGCTAGGCAGATCGATGTTGTTTATCGCTTTAGGATTGGCTGGGATTATTATTGGGAGCGAAATGGTAGTACAGAACGCTTCGTCGATCGCAACGGAGATTGGTATGAGTGAGCGAGTGATCGCTTTGACAGTAATTGCTTTTGGGACGTCTTTGCCGGAGCTAGTTACGACGATTGTAGCTTCGCGCAAGGGTGAGCAGGATCTTGTTGTCGGTAATATTATTGGTAGCAATATTTTTAATATTTGTATCGTGCTGGGCGTGCCGGTGGCAATTTTCGGCGCAGTAACGCCGGCTAGTTTTCAGATGATAGATATTGTTATGTTGGTTGCATCGTCGGCGCTACTCTTTATTTTTGCGGTATCAACGCGGCGGATAAATCGGATTGAGGGGGCACTAATGATCGCGCTGTTTGCGACATATTATACCTATATTATTTTGGCTTAGATTTTTATAGCAGTAATTAGTAATCGATGGGTGGCGTCTTGGTTGGGCAAGGGCTCTCCGGCGCAAGTCATGATGATAACCGTATCGGTTTCGGCGGGAGCAAGAATTTCGTTCATGCTAACGTCGGGCTTTGCTTGGATAGTAATGTCTTTTACGGCGTAAGTCTTGCCGTTATAGGTAAAACGATCATTTGCTTGTACCTGGTCTAGCTCGGCAAAGACAGTCGAAGAGTGACCAATAATGAGAGTTTTGTTGGGGGCGTGGCTATAGCTACCAGCGATCATGGCGGGAGCAATCAGTTGATAATCGGTAAGCTCAAGCGGGGCAACGGGGGTCTTGAGACGAATGGAGCTGATCTCGAGAGTAGGGTAATTTGCGGCTTCAGCGGGAAGGGCAGGCTGGAGACCAATAAAAATATAAATTGGCAGCATGATGGCAAAAAATGCAACCGTAAAAACCCGAATTGCGCGTTGCGACCAGTTTAGCGGATTTAAATTTTGCCACGAAATACGTTGCCGCAAAAAACAGCGAAATTTTGATATGACCTCCATAGATAATTCCATTATACCATAAG
>CANEKB010000066.1 GCA_947427985.1 uncultured Candidatus Saccharibacteria bacterium | reverse complement strand
TCCAAAATCACGGCCCAAAGGGCTCGATTTTGGAAGTTCCACCTTCGATTGAGAGATAGCCTAAGTCCTTATTACTGATTTTGAGTGAGAGTATCTATTATCTTTTCCTGATTACCTCTATGCTATTGACAAATTCAACTTTGTGTGATACAATGGTAGATAGACCATTCGCTTTTGGTCGAAAATATGTGATAAGGAGGGTTATCCCTATGGCTCTACCAAGTCAAAGCGAACGCACTTTTCAAATGCTGAAAAACTTTCTGCAACTCCGAGATCAAGGTCTCTCTATTAAGGAGATCGCCTACAAGTTCAATCTTGACACCAGCACTGTCTACCGCAACTTGGACCGAGTAGTCCAGCAGTACAACGCGACTCACCCCGACACCCCTATTACCCGCGAATCGCTCCTCGAACGGCCACATTCCCCGCATGTTCCCCATGAGTATTCCTATGCCCTACTGGCACCAGTCGACATCGCCCAGTTTCGCAAGGATCTCAGCGACATGCTACGAGGTGTCGATGCTTTGCTCGTTACTATCGCCAGCGATATCCTAGGCCAAGAAATGCTAGATTTGCATCTCTAATACAGGAGGAATGATTATGAATCTAAACGCTCTTGATGCCCGTGACATCCGGCAAGGCATGAAACGCGGTATCGGCTTCAAGGAATGCCTTTTGAAGTATGGCTGTACCGACAGCGACCTCGTTTACCATATCCGGCGCTTGTTTGTCACCGACGGAGACGACATTATAAGGCAAATGCGCAAAATCAGCGATAAAAATCAGGCCGAGTCGTTGCGACGCGGCAAAAGGCTCCAAAAGCAAAGCCGCAAGCTCGCCGAACGAGCCGCCGAAAACGCTCAGGTCGCAACCGAAGGTGTCGAAAATACCTCTAACCCCCCCCCAATGGAAATTTCCGCTTCCCCGTCCGACCCGCTTGCTGAGCTGCATGCTCAGGAACAATCCCTTAGCAACACTGTCATCAAGTTGGAGTCTGAGCATAAGCGCCTGAATGGCTTGCATTACGAATGTCTTGATCAAATGCGTGGCATCCAAAGCGAGATTGAAGCCATCCGGGAAGCCCTCAAGGAGAAAGGCGCCGCATATGAGCAGATCGTCCAACGCAACAACCGGCTTATCCAAGATATGAACGATATTTCCCGGCGCCGCTCAGAGCAGATCATCGAGCTGCGCGACATCCGTCAGAAAATTGATGCTTTAACGGTGATAGAAGTCTTCGTCTACACCAACGGCAATATCGAAACCGTAGATAACCGGATAAAGATTGTCATGGATGATACCGGCAATGACGAGCTCTACGCTGAATTGATCCAGCGTAGCGATTTCCAAGATCTCCGCATGAGAGATATTCGTACTCTCGCCAGGATCACCCAAATCGTCCATAATTCCAAGGTTCAGATTCAGCCCGTATTCGAGGATGAATGTCTGGAGCCTTTCTTCCAGTCGCTTACGGCTTAGTCTACTTTTCCTAAGATTCTCTTTCAGCATTCCTAATCGCCCTGCCAGAGTGCAGGGCGATTTTTCTTGGTGTTTCCCTAGTCTTGTGCTATAATGTAGATATCGGGTCGCTAGCTCAGCTGGCTAGAGCGCCTCGTTTACACCGAGGAGGTCGGGGGTTCGAGCCCCTCGCGACCCACCAAGATTCCGAGAGAAGAAAAAGCAAGCCGCAAGGCTTATTTTTTCTTTTGAGGAATCGCAGGTGGGTGATGACGCAATGCGACGACAGGAGCAATTTTATCGAAGATAAAATTATAGACGCGCCAGCGTCATTGCGCCAGTCCACCAGAATAATAAATTAGAATCAGCAGTGGTTCGTCCATTGCAGGAAGCGAGCAAGGAACTTAAATTTGTTTGAGTTCTTTCGAGCTGACGCCCATCGCGACAAAGCGCGTTATCCCTCACAATATCTCCCAAAACATTTTTACAATCACGAAAACAGGGCGACCATTTCTGGCCGCCCACACGCTATAGACTATTTTTACTTCGCTTCCGCAAGATGGCGCTGACGAATCTTTTCCGTCTCCTGCTCGACGGCCTCCACGCCTGCAGCAAAACTCGGCATCGCCCAGCCTCCCCACATCTCGCAAACAGAGCTGTGCCGCGGTTTCGTCTCCAGGAAGGTTACCGTATGGAACTCCGGCTGCCACCCACAGAAAATGTAATAGAATCGGGCACGGTCCCACTGGCCAGCCGACATTACTACATGCAGCTGCGCGTAACCTTCGTCCTTAGCAAATTTTTCTGCTGCCAGACGGTCTTCATCATTTCCAGAGAACACTGTTCCGAAAGACTCGATCGCCTCAGCACGTACGCCGTGATCGATCAGCCAATTTCTACCAGCTTCCGCCAGCGTCGTACTTGCACATCCCTTGTGTACTCCGCCAAACGTCGCGAACTCGACGCGCAGACCCTGCACCTCCAAATCACGGCGCACAGCCAGCGCCTTTTCCAGGCGAAGCGTATACTCTCTGCCAGGCGTGCCATCGGGGTTCAGCGGATCCTGCGCCTTGATCGCAATCATAGCTTTCTTCCCGCCGGCGTAGTAACGACCGAGCGAATTCAGACGCGCCTGTTCCTCCAAGCATGCCCACTCATACACCCGATCGTTCATCCAATCCTGTCTTTCTGCCAATTTTCCGTTCATTGTACATCTCCTTTTCAAAAATAGCCTGTCAAGGTCCCAGGTTGTTGTGCAACCTACTAACATGGATTGGAGTACTAACGTAAGGCAGTACTCCTTTTCTAGGGACTAGAAAAGGAGTACTAACGTAAGGCAGTACTCCTTTTCTAGGGACTAGAAAACCATCCCTATCGCCTTGATTGTAGCACACTCAATCAAAAATGTCAATAGCAAAACAATAAATACCTCCTCCCCCACAATCCTTATTCTATCGCAAACCCCTTCGCGATAATTTCTTTTGCCACCTCTGGTTCATCCCGCAAGGTCACCAAGAAATTAAACGCCCCGATCCCATCCAAATTCGGCGCCTCTTTCGCCACGCGTTCCGCCGTCCAGCCGTCGACTTCCATCGCTCCGTCTTTACGATACTGCCGCTTCGCTAGCCACTCCTCAAACTCCCGCCGAATCCCCTCATATTTCGAAACCTTCGCTAACATCATCGGTGCCACCACCTTCGACTCGCAGCGCTTCTCTTTGATTAAATAGTCCAAAATTTCCTGGTCTGTCATCTATTCTTTCCCTTCCGTATGCGCTTCTGGCCGTTTTAACAGCTCTTGCAACCCATCTATTACCTTTTGCAACGGCGTCTTATGGTTCTCCTCATAACGCTTATATAATGCTTCGACGCAACAGTCGCTCAACTTACTTCCATATACTTCCATAATCTGTTTCTCATATGACGCACGGTCAACTAACGGTGGAATATAATGATCACTATTATACTTAAACCGTTCCGCTAACTCATGTTCTTCGTCGCTCATATCTTCCCCGACCCGCAAACGCCTAATCAAATCATTCTGCGCGGTGTGACCAGCCTCATGCGACAATACTTCAGTGCTCTTTGTAATTGACCCTAGTGGCACAAAATGTCGGTTAATCGTCGCAATAAACATATAATACCCCTCGTTATCTTTCAACGTTGTCAGATACGCCGCTCGCTGATCTTTCTCATCATCAATATACCGCACTTCGCTCGCCCCCTTTACTCCTAACCGGTCCAAAAACATCGTGAAAGTCTCTCGCTCTGCCGCCACATACTCCGCATCCGTCTCGCATTGTTGGAATCGTTCAAAAACTTCATCCCAATCTTCTAGCGTAATTCTTTCCGCCAATTTTTCCATTCGCTCACGTGCCTTTTCGACATTAACATCGCTCAAAGACTCTCGCCGCAATTCTGCTTCCCGTTCATGTTTCTCCACCAATTTCGCCTTTTTTTCACGCAATTGATCGACATCACGCGATTTCCGCGACCAACTTTCCGCACCTTCACCCATTGCATAAATCGGAATCGCCAAATCGTTTGCAGCCAAAATCCCTGCTAAGCCCTTCGGCTTCGCCGCCACTATTGCTACACACTGCCCTTGCAAATCTGCCTCATCTACCCCCATTGTCATCGGGTCAAAGCTCTTCTGATCAACCAGATCTCCCCCAAAGACTAACATCACCTCGTCCGGGTCCTCACTCTGTTCATCCGCAAATCCAGTCCAACTTACCTCAGCATCCGCCATCAAATCCTGTGAAAACCGCAAATCGCTCGCTCGGTGATCCGCCCCCGCCTCCCGCGCATCACTCCGCTGTAGCTTCCCCGCCTCCGCCGCCTTCACAAAATCCTTACGGCTTAACGAATGATAAAACTTTATCTTCGCCTTGCGGTCATCGTAACCCGATTTTACCCGCTCACGCACCAACTGCAAAAGATCATCATAAGGTACCTCATTATTATCCGCCTGCATCTGGAGATAGTCATAATAATTCCCTTCCTGCTCGCGCGACTCGTTAATCGCCCCAATAATGATTTCTGCCAGTCTCACCGATCCTAGTTTTTCCGCGGTCAGCTCAGCGGAAGTCTTCTGCTCTGGCCCCCCTTCAGCTAAAACCTCATCTATCGTCACCTCGCGAAATGCTGCCTCCAGCGCCGCTTCATCCGCATCTTCATCTTCTCTGCTGGGGCCCTCCGCCTTCCTTGTCTCCGCCGCTTTCATAACGTGCTTGCCAACATAACCCGCCTCTTTACGCAACTGTTTCAAACGCTCGCCGATACTCTTCTTTTCTGGCTTCGCTAAACGGCTCCCAACTTTCGTGTCTCCAGAAAAAATCGCTTTCGGTCCATCTTCCGACATTTCGTCACCATTAAACAATTTTAGGACCTCATCGCTCGTCAAACCTTCCTCCGGCTCCTCTGAAATCGCTAAACTCTCTGTTGTTGTGTTTATTTTTGGTAGCTCGCTCATGCTTATATTATAGCATAAAAATTTTCCTATACAGCCTTTTCTTCCTCCCCTTGATTACTCTATGGCTAGACAACGGAGGGAGTGACCCCAAAAACGGTTAAGAGCTTCGGTATTAGAAGGAACTGTTCTAGCAACATCAATCATGAGGTTATAGATATTGTAAGTGCTATTAGTTGCTGTGCGTTCTGACCAGTATGCTCCCCATATACCCGACATATAGAGGGTATTACCGTACCAATTCTCATCATTGCTGGGGTGTCCGCTGCGGACGAAAATCTTGATGTTAATAAAAAGTTCTTGTGGCAACGGCCTCATCTTACGTATAATAACCGAGGAAAGGAAGCATAAAAATGTTAAAAGACAATCTTAAAACTCTTCGCAAATCTAAAGGTCTTTCCCAAGAAGAGCTAGCCATCAAACTCCACGCAGTTAGGCAAACCATTTCTAAATGGGAGCGCGGCCTATCCGTTCCCGACGCAGACATGCTTATCTCACTGTCCGAAATCTTCGAAATCCCCGTCAGCGCTATCCTTGGCGAAAGTCTCCCTGAAACTAAAGCCGACGATCTAAAGGTAATCTCAGAAAAGCTAGAAATCATAAATTCTCAACTCGCAGAAAGAAGAAGCTCAAGACAAAAAATCATCCAGTGGCTACTAATTTCGGTATGTCTAATCATCGTGATAATCTCTATCACCTTGCTAATCTTAAACAGCTCGTATCTAAATTGGGACTTTAACGACCCCGAAACCGCAGTTCTGGGGACCACGATTCATTCCTTTGAATGGTTATTTGTCAGAATAGCGCCAATCGTCTTCATCCTCTCAATCCTCGGAATAGCCTTCACTCGCAACAAAAATTGAGTTAAAAACACCGATCTCTTTTCTTCGTCCGCAGCGGGTGGCTTTATCCGGCTTCGGGAACTATTGGCGCTGCCAGTCTACAAGCTTTCTGGTGGGCAAGAACAGCCGCCGATGATATAAACTCATACGGTTTCAATACGGCTGCAAGTGGCGATAATGGACCCAGTAATACCGATTGGCGCTACGTTGGTCGTTCCCTCCGTTGTCTAGCCATAGAGTAATTAAGGTAGGATTAAGAGGATTAAACTATGCGACCGGTTTCGAAAAAGCGGACACATAATAAGCGTAAACTAACAGAAGTCATAGAAAATAACTATGCGATCAAAAAAGTAAAAACG
>CANEKB010000065.1 GCA_947427985.1 uncultured Candidatus Saccharibacteria bacterium | reverse complement strand
CACGCTTGTTTCTGGAAGCTCATATGACATCAAACCTTCCATTACAGTACCATCAATCGCCAGCGCCGCCAAAGCAATCGCGTTGTACCCCTTCATCATCTCGCCTTCATTATCTCTATAGGCTGTTTTCACCATGGCTTCAGTTAAAGCAACACCATCCGCCAACTTGCTACTTACATCATCGAGCGTCGTCATTGCTGCTGCCAGTTTCTGATATTTCTCAAAGCCCGGATAAGTCTTCGCTGCACCCACTAGTTGCGCCATCGACATATCATCAATTCCCGACATTTCTGGGAAAAGCTCTTTTAATTGCGCTCGTAGATTGCTCGCCAAATCTTCAATTCCCTCGTCAATCTTCGCCACCAGCTCTTGCATCATGGCATTATCAGTATAATCCGGATCAGCTTTTACTGCTTCGACCAACTCTAACAAAGTTTTTCCCTGAAAAGCCTCTTTATCAGCCTGTGAAAGTTCGTCCCACTTAAAGTCCGGATCAATCGCAGCTAAGTCTTCAATCTTCATATTCATGCCTTCAAGAACCGATGCATTCTTCACCATCGCGACCGCTTTGCGATAATCTGCAAAACTCTCCCGCGTTTTAATTCGGTTGTTCAACTCAACCAAATTTTCTGCCACATCTTGAGAGATTGCCTCCTCACCTTCATTCGCTCCAGCGCCCGTCGATCCCCCCTCCGAAAGCTCCGTTGCGCCGCCGTCAGTTTCCCCAGCCGGCGCATCTGTACCATCTTCCGCCGCTTCAATGTTCAACGCTACCGGCTCACCAGCCTCCTCTGGCATAGCATCCGTAGCAAAAGCCGCGCCCGGCATTGCCAAACCTAGCGCTAAGCCCAAAGCCAACGCCGCCAAAATTTGTCCCTTGTGTTCCTTAAAATTCTTCATACATGACCTTTTTGTTTTTATTTTTTAAACCTTACTCTTATTCTATCGCTTCGTTTCGCTCATGTCAACTTTTATTTTAGCAACGAATGACCACCTTTCTTCAACCTCCCTTGATTACTCTCTATGGCTAGACAACGGAGGGACATGCCCCAGTAACGGAATCTGGCTTCATGACCGTTTATAAGTATGCCGTCAGTAAAGTATAGATAAAATGCTAGACCTGGGGTCGAAGCGCTTTTTGACCTAGGGTTACCCTCCCAACCTACAAGACGTAGATTAGTACCCGGATCATAAACTCCGCTGCGGACGAAATGCCTCTTTTCTTCGTCCGCAGCGGAAATGCCAGTCTTACCGTTAGATCAATGAATGTAAATGGTGAGCGTGGGTATTTGCTTTCTAGCGCTGCCGGTCGCAACGTTAGCCAAAAATATTATGCTGGAGTTTATGCTTCTAAGGTCGAAGCGAATGGAAATGCCGGTTATCGTCACTACGTCTATCCCCTCCGTTGTCTAGCCATAGAGTAATCAAGAATAGGATGAAAGATGAAGAAGGAATAAGGAAGAGGACTATGTGTAAGAGATGTTGGTCTAGCTATTTCTCTTTTAGAAATCGTGGCGCTACGACGCCTGAGGCTCACCTTCGATTGAGAAAAGAGAAATAGCTAGACCAAAAGTTTTAGATTATAATCCTTCCTTATTTCTTCATCAACACCATAATTTTCCTGAGAATCTCAGCTTGCCGATCCTCATCCCCCGCCTCCTCCGCCTCGGCCAGCTCTATATTCAACTGCTCAACCTCCTGCTTCCCTAGCTCCGCCTTATACCGCACTAGTAGCGCACTCGCCTCTTTTTCCAGCTGCGCCTGCCCCCAACCTTTATATCTCGCCTCAAACACCATCTCGAGCTCCGCCAGCTTCGTCTCATCCTCTGGTAGCTCCACCCCTTTCACGTTCGTCACCCCGCCATAAACCACAATCGCTTGCAAGTTATCCTTAATCCCCTGTACTACATCAGTACCACCCTCCGCCTCAACTTTTTTGTATCGCTTCGGTGCGGCCTCCCCCACCTTCTTCGCATGCAAATCCTCCACTGTGCAATCCAATTTCCGCGCCACTAGTTGTTCATAATGTTTTCGCTCTACCGCATCACTCACATATTTCAATAATTTCATCGCCACATCTGAATATTCCTTCTTCCCTAATGCCGACGACAAATCCAAATTTTCCTCATATTTATCCAACAGCCAATCCACCGCCGGTCGATAATTTTGCACCGCCTCTTGCCATAATTTCGGATCTTTCTGAATCAACTCGTCTGGATCTTTCGCCCCATGGTAATCCGAGATCACGCTCAAATTCACTCCTAGATCGCCCGCCATCATAATCGCCCGCTCCGTCGCTTTTACCCCCGCCGCATCGCCATCATACGCTAGCCGCACATCCGGCGTCAACCGCGAAAGGCTCTTCAAGTGTAGCTCCGTCATTGCCGTCCCGCTCGTCGCTACCGCCTCTCGCACCCCGGCCTGATGGGATGATATGACATCCATATTCCCCTCTACGATTACTACAAACCCATGCTGCCGAATCGCTTCCTTCGCCTGCGCCAGCCCGAACACAAACCGACTTTTATTAAATAGCAACGTCTCTGGCGTGTTAAGGTATTTTGGTTCGCCTTGATCTAAAATCCGCGCCGTAAATCCAATCACCCCATTCGTGTCGATAAAAGGCACCATCATGCGCCCCCGAAAAAGATCTCCGCCAAACCGATTCAACACCCCCGACGCCTCCATCTCTGCCGGCTTATATCCTCGACTCGTCAAAAACTTCACCAACGCCTTCCCCTCCGCCGGCGCATACCCGATCCGAAACTCTTTTACAGTCCCCTTCAGCATCGCTCGTTTCTCAAAAACATACTGACAAACTTTCTTACTTTTCGTCAAACAAAACTGATAATACTTGCAAGTCAGCTCCAACAACTCCTGCATCCGCTTTTTGCGCTCTGCCACTTGCCTATCACCACCGCTATATTTTTTTAGCTCCACCCCCGCCTGTGCAGCCAGTTTTTCAAGTGCCTCTCGGAAAGAAATCCCCTCCACTTCCATCACGAACGCGAAAATATCTCCCCCTTTGTTCGCTGAAAAATCATGCCAGATTCCCTTTTCTGGCGACACCATAAAACTCGGTGTTTTGTCCACACCCCAAGGTGATCTCCCCTTCAAAGTCCGCCCTGCTCGCCTCAGCTCTATATACTGCCCAACCACGTCCTCCACCGGCAGCCGCGCTCGAATCTCCTCTTTCGCGTCATCCATATCTATATTATACCACACCCCTAGCCCCCAAAAATCTCCCGATCCTATTGACAAAAATTATCATCTGTGCTATAATGGAAAGATATACCGTCTACGGGGGCTCTCGACGGTATTTTGAACCTTTCACACCCCCATAGGACTAAAATTACAGGAGGAATTATGCGTAAAATCAAGTTCTTTGTGATCATCCTCGCTCTCTGTATCGTTTCCTTTGCTATCGGACGTTTGACGCTGCTACCGGTCGACGCCGCCTCAAATCCGAGTGCTGCTCCCCAACAGGCCCCGTCCGCACCTACTACAATCTCCGACGAAGCCACCCTTGACGCCTCCGACCACCTCTCCACCTCGTCCCCCAAAGCTACTGTTTCTATTCCATCAAAAGCCACATCTCTTCAAAGCCCTACCACCAATAACTCTACCCCCGAAGAACCGCCCAAGCTCTCTCGTCGCGAAAAAAATGAGCTCATTGCCGCCGAGTATCCTGACCTACCGCTCGATGCTCTTGGTGAAGAAACCTCTTACAAAATATATAAATTCTACAAGACCAACAGTACTTTTATCTGCTTTATCGACAAAGATTCCATCGTCCAGTATCGCGACCAAGAGCTTATCCAATCTTGGGGCGATTATCGCCTCCGTTACGGTGACGAGCTAATCGACATCAGCTGTCCCAGCGAAGACGAACCCGCCATCTGCATTATCAACGAGCACAAAACCTATGCCCGTCACCAGCTCATTGAGCTGCACGATGATGGCACCTTCGGGCTCCTCTATAACCTCGTCTGGGTAGAACGCGAGCCCGGCATCTGTAACGATCTGCACGGCCTCGCTATCGAAGATGGTACGCTCTACCGCTTCTCGCGCAAAGCATCCGTCATTGAGACCGAGAAAATCCTCGATGACGTTATTGACGCCGGATACGGTGGTCCCTACATCGTCGTCACCAGGTCTGACGGTATCGCCTACATGAAGGTAGTATCGTCTTTCTACGGCGAATATGATGATAGCGCCAATCTTTATCTGGTTCTGGGTGACAGTGAATATTGGACACCTCGCCATGTCGCCTCTTCCTGGAAAAGTTACATCAGCCCCGGCTTCACCAACTACCCTACCACCGGCGAATTCACCTGGTTCATGAAAGGCGACAAAGCAGAATTTGTCGAGTTCGACTAAAACCCTCCAACTTACCAATTTCGCTTAAAACCAGACTATTTTGTCCTAGCGGGAATTCCGGCCCCACGCCAGCGTGGGGCCTTTTCCATTTCACAGCTACTTTTAGTGCTTTTGTATAAAACCCGAAATAGTTTCTTCGTCCGCAGCGGAGTTAATAGTACTAATGGCGTTAGCTTATCGGACTCTGGGTTAAACAACAGTAGCGCCACTGCTAGCACGAACGGTATTTCTTATGCATATCGTTTAGGGTTTTGGGATGATAAGCTAGCCACCCTTAGCTCGTCTGCAAACCTTTATCGTCATTGGGGTGTCTCCCTCCGTTGTCTAGCCATAGAGTAATTAAGGGAGGACAAAGAAATAAGGAAAAGATAAATAAAAAATCAATACGGTAGCCTTACTAATACCTTTTCGAGAGGATCCGGACTTACGAGGAGGAAAAGCGGCGCGACCCTGCGACGGCAGGCGTCGCGAACGCGCCTCGAGAAAAGGTGTTAGTAAGGCTGCCATGAGGTTATTTTGGATGTTCTTTTCCTTATTTATGCTATAATATCCTTATGGATAACCTCGAATATCTTAACCATATCGCCCAGTCGAACCGTCCAGTCAAGCGCACCTCTGGCGCCCCTATTTCTCTCATCATCAAGATCCTCCTGGGCGGCCTAGTGCTCTTTGTCCTTATCCTTAGCTTCGGTTCTATGTTGGGTGGCAAATCCACAAAATCAAGCGATCTCGTTAAGCAGCTTTATGTCCGCACCACCAACCTCGATAGCACTATCAACTCTTACAATAAATCTCTCAAATCCTCCAAGCTTCGCGCTATCGGTATCTCTCTTTCCGGAATACTAACTAGCGCCTCTAGCCAGCTATCTGCTTATATCTCTAGCACCGATTCTAGCAAAAATGCCCTCCAGCCCAACGAACAAATCACCGCCGAAGAAGCCGAAAACATCAATGCGCTCAATCTCTCCCTCGAGAATGCCAAACTCAATGGCATACTCGACCGCACTTATGTTACTCAGATTCATCTCCAGGTATCTTTGTTACTCTCCATGGTTAGCCAACTCTCTTCACGTAACGATAACGAAACCCTTAATGCTATCCTCGAGAGCTATATTAGCAATCTCGCCGTCATTGAACAGAGTTTTCAAGATTACTCCAGCCCCGGTAACTAGCTTATCCTCCCTATTGATTACTCTATGGCTAGACAACGGAGGGAGAAACCATAAAAAGGGGAGTTAGTCACGTCGGTTTGTACTATAGTGTTAAGTGCAAAATTCTTTGATGAATTTATCGTATCTTTCCTATAACTTAACCAAATCCCGGCATTATAGCCTCCACTTTCCGCCACTCCACCACGCCATCCTGACCATAATGCCATAAACCCGCTGCGGACGAAGAAAAGTACAATTTTGCGCTCCTACTTTTTGAAAATTGGGAACGGGTTTCGTCCGCAGCGGGTGGACTGGTTCCAATGGAAGAGTTGTTCTTCATAACGGTAGCATCGGTGCTTTCTGGGGCCAAACAGCAAACCACGCACTGGAAGCCTTTCGTCTCCACTTCGACAGTAGCAGGACATTTGCTAGCTATAGTAGCGTAAATGGGCGCCAATGGGGAGCAGTTTCCCTCCGTTGTCTAGCCATAGAGTAATCATAGGGAGGATGAAGGTTTGGCGAACAATGTGCCAGTATTATGCAGAAGAATGTATTGCTAGCAACCTTACAAACCAATGTGGAGTAAGGAAAAGATAAATAGAATCTTCCTAAGAAGCTTTAGCTATCTGCTTTGTCGGGAATGTCC
>CANEKB010000064.1 GCA_947427985.1 uncultured Candidatus Saccharibacteria bacterium | reverse complement strand
ACGGCAAAAAGATGCTGCCTCAGGCCAGACTGATCTATTCGGTGCTATGGGTGACGCGGGGGCAATTCCGGAACCAGAAATTAAAAAGGCTCCAGGCGTAATTCCCGAGAAGGAACAGCTGCTCTGGGAACGTGATTTGATGGGGCTGTATATTTCTAGTCATCCGCTCGATAAGTATGAAACTTATTTTGAGGAGCAGACCCATCCGTACGATCTCGTGACGGCCGAGAATGATGGTCGCGTCGTCACAGTGGGGGGGATTATTAGCGCTGTTCGCACGATTATGACCAAGAGCAATACCCGTATGGCTTTTGTAAAGATTGAAAACAAGGTAGCCGAGCAGGAATTTATCGTTTTCCCGAGCCTCTACGAAACCGTGGGTGCAAAACTGGAACAGGATAATGTTATCAAGGTGACTGGCCGCGTCAATGCGCGCGATAAAGAGGGGAACATTTCGAGCGAGGTTAAGATTATTGCTGATACCGTAGAAATCATTCCTGATACGGTACTTGAGAGCTACCAGTCAACTGGGCAAAAACTTCCTCTGCCGAAGGCAGCGGCGCCTCGTCCGGCTCGTCGAAGTCGTGCATCAAGCGTGAGCGAAGGCGGCATGCGTGGCGGCGGTGGTTACCACGCTCCGGCGCCAATCGTCGACGATACTCCACGACGCATCGTCACTCCACCGAAAGATCCGCGTCGCGAGAAGCTTTATGTTCTTGTTGAAAACCCGAATGATGTTGACACGCTTAATGAAATTCGCCACCTTTGCGAGTTAAATCCAGGAGTACAAGAGATTATCATGGTCTTGAAGGACGCCTCTGGGAAACGCCCAGTGCGCTTGCCATTCAAGGTAGAGATTGACGAAGATTTGACCAAGCCTCTAACTGATTTGCTTGGTGATCAATGCGTAAAAGTGCAGTAGGCCTAGAATAGGCATTTCTACGTCAAATCCGAAAAGAGTCCTAATCTAATTTCCGGTCTAACATCCGGAGAACCAAAGCCCCTCCAGTCGGAGGGGCTTAACTTTTGATTAAGTTGTAACCTACTTAAACGGATTTGCGAGTTTTAGATCTGGGCGATCCTCTGCAATGCGCATCAGCTCATTGTACTTGCAGATACGCTCTGAGCGCGAGAGGGAACCAGTCTTGATTTGACCAGTACCAAGCCCGACCGCAAGATGCGCAATAGAGGTGTCCTCGGTTTCGCCAGAACGGTGTGACATAATAGTGTTATATCCGGTCGACTTGGCCAACTTGACTGCTGTGATAGTTTCGCTCAGAGTCCCGATCTGATTCGGCTTAATCAGAATCGCATTTCCAGCACCTTCATCAATACCTTTTTGTAGCAATTTTGCATTTGTAACAAAAAGGTCGTCACCGACTACTTGGATTCGGTTGCCAAGACGCTCAGTTAGTGTGCGCCAACCCTCCCAGTCATGCTCGTCGAGTCCATCTTCGATCGTCACGACCGGATAATTGTCAATAATCCAGTTGTACCAGTCCACCATGTCGTTGGAAGTCTTCCAAGAGCCGTCAGTCTTGAGCTCATAATGGTCATGGTTCCAAAATTCGGATGCCGCCACGTCCATGCCCATTGCAATATCTTCGCCTGGACGATACCCAGCCGCCTCAATTGCTAGCATGATGCATTCCAGTGGCTCGTTATTACCATCACGGACTTTCGGACCGTAACCGCCTTCATCGCCCACCATGACTGGGTAGCCACGATCTTTCAAAACACGCTTCAAAGCATGAAAAACTTCTGCACCCATGCGCACGGCTTCGCCAATTGTTCCGGCTCCGATCGGCAGAATCATATACTCCTGAAAGTCAGTCGCCCAATCCGCATGTGCGCCACCGTTCATAACGTTCATCATAGGCATTGGTAACGACATTTCACTCGTAGTGCCAGCAATTGCAGCGACATACTGGTAAAATGGTAAATTCTTCGCCTTAGCGGCAGCCTTTGCGGTTGCGAGTGAAACCGCAAGGATAGCGTTCGCACCGAGCTTGCTTTTATTTTCGGTACCGTCCAAATCTAGCATTAAACGGTCGACCTGCTCTTGGTTGGCCGAATTACCAACTAAGAGGTCGTGGATCTCATGATTCACGTTCCAAACTGCTTTAGCTACGCTTTTACCATTGTAGTATTTTGGGTCGCCGTCTCGAAGCTCGAGAGCCTCACCTTCGCCAGTTGATGCTCCTGATGGTACGATTGCTCTCGCAGCTTGCCCCGAAGCTAAAAAAACATCCGCTTCGACGGTTGGGTTGCCACGGCTATCTAACACTTGCCGCGCCTTTATATCTCTAATTACAAAATTATCCATAGGCTAATTATAACACGCTTTTAGCTTTTGCTTTTTAAGATTCGTGCTATAATTGAGGTAAAGTTAAGGAGGGAAATGGATAAAGAATCCGCGACGCCGGGCGCTGAACCGCCGGTGCAAGATACTAATAATACTAATGGCGTGGTTCCAGAGCCAGCGGCTGCTAATATTCAGGAAGACACTGTCATAGTCGAAGCGACGCCAGTCGTAATGTCGACCCCTGAACCAGCTCCAGCTATGGACGCTGCGTCGGTCCAGTCGGATAACACAGTACTGATTAAGCCGCCCAAAAAGAAGTTCTCGCTGGCAGCAATTATCGGTTTTGTTGTTTTTGGCCTTTTGCTGGTTGGTGGTATTGGTTTTGCAATTTGGTATTTTGTAGTTTATCAAAACCCACAGAATATTGCATTTGACGCGGTTAATAATTTTTTCTCGGCTGAACACGTCCAGATGGATGGCGGCTTTACGGTCACGATTGACGATGAAGATAATGATACGGCATTTGCTTATAATATCAGATTTAAGAATGAGTCGAAAACTCTGCCAAATGCCACCACGGCAACGCTTACGATGAGTGAAGTTGACGATGAAGGAAATATTGTCGATGGTCACGAGGTAAGCTTAGATATCGGTGCGGCGGTCATGAGCGACGGTGTTATCTATTTCCAGGTCGCTAAACTTGCCGAAGCACTTGATTCGGTCGTTACCGACGAATCCTTCTCGAAATCGGAAATTGGTCAGGCGGTTTATGACATCGTTGAACTAGTCGACAACGAATGGTGGAAGATTTCAATTCCGGAAATTATCGATGAACTAGACATGGGTAGCTCTGGTAAGCCTATCAAAGATCTCTATTCCTGTATTATTTCTGCGGCCAAGTCTGACTATATGAACGAGTATGCTGATTTCTACCGTGCGAACCAGTTTGTTAGTATCACGAAGAACACGGAGCTTAGTAAGACTATTGGCTCGGGGCACACATATTACGATATTACGCTCGATTACGACCGCTTGGCTGGGTTTTTGAATGAGTTGCCACACTCGAAATATAGTACTGAAGTTACAGCATGTTATAATACCTATGCCGAAGCGACTGGCGGCGAGAAGATCTCGGCGGATGATGCTGATAAGATTACTGCAGCCGACCTCAAAGGAGAAATGCCGGAAGATCTTGAAATTTACCTCCAGGTTTCTGATTTTGAACATAAACTCGAAGCAGTCGCCTTCAACATGCCTAAGAGCGAGGATGGGTATTCACTCACAGGTGCGATCGGGTTTATCTATGAGGCTGGCGAAGTTTCCGCACCAGACAATTATCGTTCAATTAGTGAATTGATTGAGGACGCGATTGAGATTATTGCCCCGCTCTTTATGGTGGAAGATGGTCGTGGTAACTATTATTACTATGACAACGAAGGCGATTTGTGGGAATACGATTCCGCTTTTGATTCAATTGGTGTATAATGTAGGTATATGATGGGCTTCCTTAGTGCAATGCGATCAACTAAAGCAAAGGTTCAGGCGGCTACCAAGTCGGCCAAAGTTTCTGATGCTAGCGAGAAGCCCAACCCTGCTGATGGTGATTTCTTGCCAACAAAGCCGGCTGATGATACGATTCTCGCGCTCGACATTGGTACCGAAAATGTCAAAGCCTTGATTGCACGGCAAAATAAGTCCGGTGGACTCGATATTATAGGTGTCGGTAAGGCACACCAGGACGCTAGTAATATGTTTGCTGGAGCTATTGCTGATATTCCGGGTGTTGTTAGCGTTTGCGAGAAAGCACTGAGTCAAGCCGAGAAAGTTGCGGGAACGACTGCAAAACTTACGGTAGTGGGTATCGCTGGTGAACTGATCAAGGGCAACACTTCTACGGTGCGCTATAAACGCAAGAGTGGCAATAAGCCCCTTACTGAACAAGAGATGGCGCTAATCATCAAGCGTGTACAAGACCGCGCCGGCGAGCAAGCACGTAAGGAAATTGCCGATGAGACGAATAACCCAAATGTTGAAGTGCGTCTGATAAATTCAGCCATTGTAAGCATCAGTATTGACGGTTATAAGATAAGCAACCCGATCGGATTCAAGGGTACTGATATCGTAATTCAGTTCTATACGGCCTTTGCGCCATTAGTGCATATTTCTGCGATCGAGAAAGTTTGTGCCGAGTTGAGTCTTGATCTTTTGGCAGTGGCGGTGGAACCGTTCGCGGTTTGTCGAGCTTGCCTAGGGAATGACTTAGATAATAGTTTTTCTGGTATTGTGATGGACATCGGTGGTGGGACGACCGATATTGCTGTAGTGGACGACGGCGGTGTTGAAGGAACGAAGATGTTTGGGATCGGCGGGCGTAGCTTTACGCATCAAATCGCTGAGGCGCTCGACGTAGACTTCGACACGGCCGAGAAATATAAGCTCGCTATTAATAATCCGACCAAGGTTCCGGCCGATATGCGTGACAAAATGATGCTAGCTATCCAACGCAACTTAGCGGTTTGGCTATCAGGGGTGCAGATTACGCTTGAGGAGTTTAAGTTAACCGAAATGTTGCCGAATAAGATTTTGCTTTGTGGTGGCGGTGCGGGTCTGAGTGAGCTTCAAGAAGTTCTTAGTACGACCGACTGGTTTAAAGAATTGCCGTTTGCACGACGACCAGTGATTCATCTTGTGGACTCAGCAGATATCCCAGGCATTAAAAATAGTACTATGAGTACACTTGACCATTCTTTCATTACGGCGCTTGGGCTACTTCGGGTGGCGCTCGACACTTTAGCTGGTTCTCCGGACGAAGGAGGTATCCGAGCGAAATTTGCGAAGCTATTGCAGAATTAGTTAAGTACGAGGATAAAAATAACTCCCCGCCAATACGGTGGGGAGTTTTATTGATGGTTACGAATTCGGATCAGACTCCGCTGAACTAGCAGCTTCGGGTTCGACATTCTGCAGCGCCCTATACAGCTCGACATCGTGTTTAAAACATTTTCGCATTAGTTCAACATCTTGCGGCAAGGCGAACCGAATCCGGTGGTTTTGCCCGCTGTGATAGGGCGGCTTGAGCAAGACAGGGCTCATGATGCTACAATGTTTTAGCCTGGCGCAGCGGAAGTAACACACGGTATGGTGACCGAAGGTTTCGATACTGCCACCAGCCGCCTTGGCTTCGTCATGCAGAGTCCGAACGAAGTCGGCCCAGGATTCGCCGTCCATAGCCTTCAGGTCGCCCTGCGACACTATGCTGGCCTGGAACGTCGCACGCAGTCGGTTGACTTCTTCGCGTAAAGTCTGGATTTGTGCCTCAAGTGCCGGTTGATTTGCCTGTTGCAGTCTACTGAAGAACTCTAAGGCTTTGCCAAGGCCCCTAATTTCGGAATCGCAGTCGAAGTCGAATGTGGTGCTCAGGATTTCTCCACTACGCAACATTAATTCGCCATCCTCTTCGCTTAGTAAAATCTCAATACCCAACTGTTGAGCTGCGCCATAGGCGTAGGTCGCGGCCGCGCGCGAGTCTATGTCTCCTATAGCCTCATCTAGTTCCAGCCAACTTGTTATCTCCTCGAATCTGCTGTTACTACTAGTGTTCATCAACTTACCTCCTCAATAGTTTAGGAATATCTCGTCGGAATACTCCTGTTCCTATTGAGAAAGCTTCATAACCATCCTAAAGTGCTAAACGAATAAAATACGCTCGCCTATAATGATAGCATAATATTGTATTTTGTCAATAAACGTCCATATAATGATACGAATAATCTTGCTTTTGTTAAAAACGTGCTATAATGAAAGTGTTCGTACAATTTATTAAATATGATGACCAGATTTTTTATCTGCTCATTGCAGTATCCTAGATGTTAAACGGCACCGTAGGGCGCAAGTTGTCTAGGAACTGTAATGGTCATTAGATAAATTGTACGAACACCCCTTGCGGTGTCGTTTTTGTTTGCGGGAAGCTTTAGCTTCACGGAAACAA
>CANEKB010000063.1 GCA_947427985.1 uncultured Candidatus Saccharibacteria bacterium | reverse complement strand
GAATTAGTCGGAGAGTGTTTGTGCTGTGGTCTAACTGATAAGCGCGTTCAAGCGAATCAACTGCGGGTTTGATTTTGCCAAGCTTTTCTTGAGCTTTAGCGAGGGCAATAAAACGCGCAGGTATGTCGGACTCGAGCTCAATAGCTTGCTCAAAGGCCATTTCCGCTTTTTCATAAGCGCCAGTTTCGAGATAGATTAGGCCAACATTGTGTAGCGAGGATGGGTTATTGTCTAACGACTGGGCAATTTCGAAACATTCAATTGCTTCATCAAATATTTGTTCCTTTGCGTAGAGGATACCAAGGCGGTTATAGGCGGCGGCGTTTTTTTCGTCAAATTTCAGGATAGTTAAAAGTGCTTTTTCGGCACGGAGGGGTTTGTGATCGCGCATGGAGGTCTGAGCGGCACTCCAAAGTTTTTTCATTTGCATATCGTAACGGGCGCTGCGCGGGGCTTCGACTTTGCGATGGCTAAAAATTGGAAACAAAAAGACGAGATAAAGAGAGACGATAACGATAAACGCAATGCCTAGCATAAAGTTATTATAGCATAAATGAGGAAAAGATAATATATCCTTAGGTTTAGCTTAATTCTAGACTTTCTTCAACCTGGGTGAGCATTCTTATATTCTCCCTAAGTAGCCTTGCTAATACCTTTTCTCGAGGCGCGTTCGCGACGCCTGCCGTCGCAGGGTCGCGCCGCTCTTCCTCCTCGTAAGTCCGGATCCTCTCGAAAAGGGATTAGCAAGGCTACCTTACTGACATTTTTTATTTATCTTTTCTTTATTTCTCATGCTTGGGCTTTTTATCCTCCCTTGATTACTCTATATGGCTAGACAACGGAGGGAGAAGCCATGACGCCGTTCATTACTATAGGTATTTAGGTTATTGATGTTTTTGCTGTCGAACCTCAGATAGAAGACATTTTTAACATTAGAGCTAGCGACGGATGACCATCCGTATCCAGAATATGTTGCGTTGACGGCTTTTCCGGTCTTGTCTGCCCACCCGCTGCGGACGAAGCCGGAGACCTTCATGTTCGGGTAAAACCTTACACCGATGTTAAGGTTTAAGAAAGAACTAACAGAGTTAGCATACTTCGTAATATCCTCAAAACCTTAACTGCTAGTTAATGTTTGACCGAACACTTTCGTCCGCAGCGGGCACATCAGTGATGTATCACAATACAATGGTGGGGCCATGGCCGGCTCAGGCAACGGTGCAGCATTCTGGTCATCAGTTACTATAGTAAGCGCTAGTCATGCTTACCACTGGGGCTTTAGTAATGCTTGTGGACCATTCAATGAGATCCGGAGTTTTGCTCAATCCCTCCGTTGTCTAGCCATAGAGAGTAATACAAGCGGAGGATGAAGAAGGTTAAGCTAGCATAAATCTGCCACGATATGAAGTTTAATGTGTCCATTTTGGCTAAGGGCGTCGAAAAGTTTGAGAAAATTAGGGATTTTGGCTAGAAACTTACTGTTTTTGGTTTTAAAATACGACTTATATAATAGTTCAATGGCGGTACTGACGATGTCGAGAGCTTGTTGGCGGGGCCGCGTCTTAGTTTTGGCGAGGTCTGCAGCAATAGCTGGGAGCTCGGCGGGGGTGGCGGCGATTAGTTTTTTGGCTTGGGTTATGATTTTGTCGGAAACTTTTGGCGGCTGATCGAGGGTATTCGTGAGCTTAGGAAAGAAAATCTGCGCGCGAGAACGGATGGTGGGCAGTAGCAGATTGGGCTGCTCGGTGAGCAGTACAAAATGACAGTGCGCCTTTGGTTCTTCAAAAGTTTTTAAAAAAGCGTTCTGGGCAGCTTCGTTCATAGCGTCGGCTGGCGCGATAACAAAATATCGTTCGCTGATTTCACGGTTATTAGTCAAATTGAGAAAATCGCGTATTTGCTCGACGCTGATAATTTCGGTGGCTTTGGATTCGTCGGGACGGAGATAGACTGGATGTGGAAGTTTTAGTTTGGTTTCGGGTGGTACGACAAAAACTGCACAGCTAGTGCGAGCGGCGATTGTTGAAATATCGGTTATTTTTTCGAAAAACATGGAACGAACCTTATACAACTCTGCTACTATACTTTTCTCGAGGCGCGTTCGCGACGCCTGCCGTCGCAGGGTCGCGCCGCTACTCCTCCTCGTAAGTCCGGATCCTCTCGAAAAGCATACCAGCAGAGTCCCATCATCTTTGCTCCATGATTTTCGAAAATTCGGCTGGTAGTTCGGTTTCGAAAGTTTTACGAATATTCCCTTCTGGACCAGGGATGGTGATTTCGAGAGCTTTGGCATGAAGCATAAGGCGTGGCGCCTTAGCGCCGGTACCGTAGACTGGATCGCCGAGAATCGGCGTACCGAGATAACGAAGGTGGACGCGGAGCTGGTGCGTGCGACCGGTAGTCGGCTTTAGCTCAACGAGGCTGTATTTATCGTTCTCGGCGATGACTTTATAATGGGTCTGGGAAGGTTTGCCGTTTTGATCAACTTGGAAAGTTGTGGGGCGTTTGAGATTGCGCGCAATTGGTAAGTCAATCATAGCCTCGGGGAGTTTGGGGTGCCCCTCGATAACAGCATAATAGGTTTTATGAGTTTTTCGATCTTGGAATTGGCGACGGAGCATTTTTTGGGTTTCGGGATCCTTAGCGAGGATGACGGTGCCGCTAGTGTCGCGATCGAGCCGATGGACGAGCAGGCCATAATTCTCGAGCGTGGCTTCGGGGCAGTATTCGCCTTTAGCCATGCTAAGCAACCCAGCTGGTTTATCTAGGACTAACACATGATCGTCCTCGTAGATGACCGGTGGACGGGGTGGAATTGCAGTAGCTGCCGGTACCTGCAAAACAATCTTGCTATTGGCTTCAAATTTAGCATTAGGCTTCTTTATGATTTCGTCATTAACAGAAACATAGCCGCTTTTAATAAAAGTCTGGAGACTTGAACGGTTATATTCAGGATGTTGCTTGACGAGTAAGTGATCGAGACGAAACTTTTCCGGGGCTTGCTTATCAACGGAGAGCGAGACGTCACCGTTAATGACACGCGATAGCTCAGGTTTGCTAAATTTTTTACCAGTAATAATCATTTTTTAAAATGTTGTGAAAATTACAACATTCCTCCCTTTTATCTTAAATAAAAAGCTTTTTGGACTTGGTGAAGCTTAGTATTAGCGACTTCGTTAGCGTATTTTTCACCCTCTTCAAAGAAGCCGAGAACCGTCGAGTCGTCGATTTCGCGATATTTGGCCTGGAAGGTTTCGAGCATAGTGGCGACGCTTTCAGCGACTTTTTGTTTGAGATCGCCATAATGAGTTTCGCCAGCCCAGGTCGAAATTACATCCTGGAGAGGCATATCGTTGACAAGAGCTTCGATCTGGAGAAGGTTACTAATCCCGGGTTGGTTAAACATGTCATATTGGATTTTGCCAACACTATCAGTAGTAGCGGACATGATTTTCTTTTTAACAGCAGTTGGATCATCGGAAAGCATAATCTTGCTGTTTTCGGCGGCGGTGGACTTGCTCATTTTTTTCTCAGGATTCTGGAGATCGCGGATACGGATACCCTCATCGACATGCATGAATTCGGCTTGGGCTTTTGGCGTGGCTGGTAGAGTGAAGATTTCGCCAAATTTGCGGTTAAATTTTTCGGCGAGGCGACGAGTAAGCTCGATATGCTGGAACTGATCTTCGCCGACTGGTACATAGACGGCATCATAGAGTAAGATGTCGGCCGCCATGAGTACCGGGTAATCAAAAATTCCAACATTAACGCTTTCTTTCCCCTCGCTCTTATCTTTGTATTGAGTCATGCGGTTTAGGTCGCCCATGCTGGCGATACAGTTTAGAATCCAGCAGAGTTCGGAATGGGCTGGAACATGCGACTGACGATAAAAATGGACGTTTGGGTTAACTTCGAGCCCAGCGGCAAGATAATATTTAAGAGAACGGATAAGATTTTGCTGTAATTCCCCGTCGATGTCGGAAATGATTGAGTGCAAGTCTGGGACAAAGATGTTGATTTGCGATTTGCTATTATAGGTGTTAGCAAGGCGCACCATCGGCAAGAGAGCGCCGAGAAAGTTACCGAGGGTAAATTCACTATTGACGCGAAGGCCGGTGAGGATAGTAGGGGCTGAGGTTATTGCTTGTGTAGTCATATAGATATTATAGCATATATGAAAATGTAGTGGGATGGATGGAGAGGCTCCAGGGGTTTCTTTTTGCTGAGATTCCGGTATTGCTATTAAAAGTTGAAATTTTATGCTATACTTAATCTAATTATCTCTATGGTTACAAAAAATCAGAAAGCTTTACAAAAAACATCAGATTCCACTTCTGATGCGAAGAAAGAAACTAAGAAGGCGCGGCCAAAACTACGCTTTGCAGAAGGGCTGTGTTTCAAAAAGTTATTCTTCATTTTTTTGATTGGCTCGGTGATTGGAACTATCTATGAAGATATCTTGATCTATGTGCAGACCTATAATGCTACTGGTACTGGAGTTTGGATAACGCACCGCGGGGTAATCTGGGGACCGTTTAATGTGATTTATGGTTTTGGGGCAGCAATAATGTGCTGGGTTTTGTTGCGTAAAAAGTTGGCGAATTGGCAGATTTTTGTCTATTCAGCATTGCTTGGCGGTTTCGTAGAATATGCGTTAAGTTTTTTGCAGGAGAAGTTTGTCGGTACAGTATCCTGGAATTATTCACATCATGTTCTGAATTTTCAAGGCCGGACTTCGGTGCCGATTATGTTGGTTTGGGGAGTGATGGGGTTGATCTTGGTGAAGGTAGTTTATCCATTTTTGTCGAATTTGATTGAGCGGATTCCGATTCGGGTTGGCGAGGTTGTTTTTGTGGTACTATTGGTGTTTATGACGTTTGATTGCTTGATTTCTTGGTCGGCTTTGATTCGGCAGAATTTGCGCCACCAAGGTATTGCTCCATGGACGCCTGTAGGTGAGTTTTATGACCGATATTTTCCAGATGAATACTTGCATAAATATTATCCAAATATGGTGCGGCAGGACAGTAAGTAGATGGTAGCGTTGCTCGGCTTGATTTTGGTTGTAATGGGGGCGGGCTGGTGGTTTTATGGTGGTCGAGTCCTTAGGAAGAACCGTTTGGAGCTAACACCAAAACCGGGGACCCCGACGCGAGCGGTTTTGATCCCAGCACGAGATGAGGGGGCAGTGATTGAAGGGCTACTCCAAAGTTTGCAGGAACAGACATTGCCGGTGCCGATGCGAGATGTATATGTAATTGTAGAGCGTGCAGACGACCCGACCGTTAGAATCGCAGAAAGATATGGCACAAGGGTGATATTTCGGACGAACTTAAAGCGCCAGCGTAAGGGCTATGCTTTGGACGAGGCTTTGAAACAGATTCTGCCTCGGTGGCGTTATGATTTGTATTTTATTTTTGATGCGGATAATATTCTAGCAAAGGACTATATGGAGCGGATTCTAGAGAGCTACGCGAAGGGGTACCAGCTAGCAACGGGTTATCGTAATTCAAAGAATGCAAATGCAAATGTGGTTGCGGCGGTTTCGAGTCTGACTTTTTCGATGATAAATGTTTTGGGAAACAAAAATCGAATCAAGAAAGGTGCGAATGTGATTTTTTCGGGTACTGGCTGCTATGTTGACGGTCGTTTGATTGACAAGTGGCAAGGCTGGCCGTTTCATAGTTTGACTGAAGATTATGAGATGTCACTTTATGCGACTCTGCATAGCATTCCGACTTTCTACAATGAAGAAGCCGAGTTTTATGACGAACAACCAACTCGCTATCGGCAAACGGTCGATCAAAGAGTGCGTTGGATTAAAGGTTATTTCTCGGCTCGTCGCAAGTATATTCCACTTATGCGCAAACGTAAACGTGCGCAAAATATCGGTAGTATAAAACGCGAAGCCATCGGAGTGAGACCGATTATTATGATGCTTGTTGGGGTGATTATAATGATTGTGGGGCTACTAGTAGAGTTGTGTTTGCGTGGCGAGGTAGCGATGGCGATTGGATTAGTTATAGCGTTGCTGGCGGTGGTTTATTTGGTTTTGATGTTTATTACACTCGAAATGGTAAAGCGTGAGAAAATTAAACTGAGGAAGCAAATAAAATGGCGAGCAGTGCTATTTAATCCGTTATATCTTGTAACTTATATTCCTTGTGCCTTAAGGGCATTATTGGTACGAGATGTGAAATGGAAGAAGATTGAACACGGGAAATAAAGGGAAAGCGGATGGCTAAGCTCTTTAGCAAGCTTCTATATTTTATGCCTCTATTCCTCTTGTTTTTATGCTTGCCTTCTTCTGTCCTCCGGTCAGAAAAGCCTGCACTTCCTCAGAATAAAAAGTAAAAACTTTTTCTTCACTCGGA
>CANEKB010000062.1 GCA_947427985.1 uncultured Candidatus Saccharibacteria bacterium | reverse complement strand
GCATTTTTAGTTCCGAGAATGCGCCCGGGATTTATGGTTGAAGACCATAAAAGAACCGCCCTCTCAAAGAGAACGGTTCCTCATGTACTTGATTACATCTTAACTACATGTGTCTCGAACTAATAGTAGTAGCTGAGTTAGCTTAAAAACTACTTTTGCCTCTCCCGATACGCATAAGTCTCCGTATCCACCGACACTACGTCGCCCGTCTTAATAAACGCTGGCACCTTAATCACAACACCAGTCTCGAGCGTCGCATCTTTCTGTACTGAACTCGTCGTATCGCCCTTTACTGCCGTCTCAGTGTAAGTCACCTTGAGCCAGATGTTCTTTGGCAATACTAAGTTGATTGCCGTACCATTATAAAACTGGATTTCCATTTCGTCGCCATCACGCATAAAATCCTTCATATCGCCAACCATATCTGCCGAAAGCTCGTACTGTTCGAAGCTCTCTGGATCCATGAAATAAAACTTATCATCGTCCTTATATAGATATTGGACTTTCTTCGTCGTCACTTCGGCCGGTTCAATTTTCTCCTGCCCCTTAAAAGTCTTCGGTAGAAGCGCTCCAGTAATCAAATTTTTCACTTTCACGTTCACAATCGAGCCACCCCGCCCCATCACCTTCTGCGAATACTCGACCACCTTATACGGCTGCCCATCGAGCGTAATTAGTACATTCTTCTTTAAATCTGTTGGACCATACATTTTCTTATCTCCCTTTTATTCTTATATCATTGCATTTTTGCCCACATATCGGTTAAGTTTCAATACGAGGCAAAAACGCAATGTTTGGATAACGAAGTTAGTTTGGAACTAACATAGCCAGCACAGAACTATTCTGATTGACGCGTCGAAGGAGTCGCCAATTACTCAAGACTATTTAACGGCTGAGCCGGGTCAAAATCACGACCTGAAAGGCTCGATTTTGAGAGGCTCACCGTGTCTTGAGAATGGCGACCCTCGCAGTCAATCAGAATAGTTTTAACGTTCTGCTACGAATGGTAGCAAAGCTAGATGTCGCGCCCGCTTCACCGCCACTGCTAGTTGGCGTTGCTGTTTCGCAGTCAAGCCAGTCTTTGCCATCGGCTCAATCCGACCATAAATGTCGATGTAACGCTGCAAAGTCTTTACGTCACGATAATCAAAATACAAATTTGGATTTGTCTTCACTTTTCTCATAATTTTCTCTCCTCTCCCCCTGCTTAAAATGGAATGTCGTCCAAGTTAATAGCATCATCTTCCGGCATGTCGTCTGGCGTAAAATCATCTTCCGCCGGTGCACTCACCTTTGCTGCGCTTGGACGCGAACTGCCTCCGCTGCTACGGCCGCTTCCGCTACCGTCGCCACCGCCCACAAACGAGAAGTCATCGACAACGATTTCCACACGCGAACGGCGCTGACCCGAAGTTTTATCTTCCCAGCTCCGCTGTTCGATCCGACCCGACACAATCAAAGCCGAACCCTTTTTTACGTACTGCGCAATCGTCTCACCCGATTTACCCCAAGCCACACAGTCAATAAACGAAGTTTGTTCCTGCTGGCCACCATCACTCCCCCGGAAGACCCGGTTCACCGCGATAGTAAAATTGCAAGCCTGTGCGCCGCTCGGAGTCGCCCGCATCTCTGGGTCACGCGTAACGTTACCCGCAATGATTGCTTTCGAAAATCCCCTCATTACTCCTCGCTCTCATTGTTATCTTCGGCATGTGGTTTGCGTGCAGCCTGCTTTGCTTCATATTTTAGCTTGCGCTCGTCCACTGTAACCAAGAGATAACGCAGAACCTCGTCTGTGATGTTGAGAACGTTCTCAATTTTCTTTGGTGCCTCTGGCGGCAAAGCCACTTCGTAGTAATAATATACTGCGAAATTCTGACCTTTGATCGCATAAGCTAGGCGCTTCTTGCCATCATTCTCTTCTTTAGTAATCTGACCACCATTTTTCTCGATCAAATCTTTGACCTTGTCGGTAGCCGCTTCCATGTTCATCTCAAGATCTGGATGAATCAAAAGCGTAAGTTCGTAATTCTTCATTACAACTCCTTTGGTTAAAGCAAGCACGGCTCTCTCACCTGCTTGCTGAGCTAATATACCATTTCAGTATATCACAGTTTTTCACCACCGTCAATCCGTGACATCAAGTCTACTGTCCAGCCAACTCGTCAAACTCTTCCATCGAGTGGATCAATACATCGCGTGGCTTATGTCCGTTCGCCGGTCCAATCACTCCAATTTCCTCCAGCCAAATCGCTAGCCCCGACACGAAACCGTGACCCTTCCCTAGCCAGGTCTGCAAACTCGCTGTCGAGAACTTCCCCTGCTTCAAAGTAATCTCAATCGCTTTTCGCACCACTGGGTCATTCGGATCATACCGTCGGCCGAGATCGCCAATCCCGCCCCCGTCCGCCGGGCCCATCCCCTTAATCTGCACTGGCTGTGCTACGACATCCGCGTTATACTCTGGTCCACGCTGCTTACGCAAAAAGTCCGTCAGTTTCGCCACATCCTCATCGCTCGCCCAAGCCCCCTGAATCCGTCGTGGTTTACCCATCATTTCTGTTGTTAGCATCAACATATCACCTTTGCCAAGCAGCTTTTCTGCCCCGCTCTGGTCTAGCATCACTCGCGAATCGATCTGGCTTCCCACTGCGAAGGCAATCCGCCCCGGAATGTTTGCCTTAATCAACCCAGTAATCACCTTTACTTCTGGCCGCTGCGTCGCCAGTACTAGATGGATACCTGCTGCACGCCCTTTCTGTGCGATTCGCACAATCGGCACTTCCAGGTCTTTCCCCGCCATCATCATAAGATCTGCCATCTCGTCTACTAGGATCACGATATACGGCATCTGTTCGCTCTTCTGTTCCGCTTCTGGCTCCGTCCCTGTGTCTTCGCCACTTTCGCTACCCCCTTTTGTTCCCGTCGTCTTCTGCTTTAGAGCTTCTTCAGCCGCCTTCTTCGCCATCTTCGTATTATAATCAACGATATTTTTGACCTTCTCTTCCGCCATCAGGGTATAGCGCTTCTCCATCTCATTCACCGCCCACTTCAGCGCTGACATCGCCTTTTCTACCGATGTAATAATCGGCGTCAAAAGATGTGGAATATCCTCATATTGTGCCATTTCCACTTGCTTCGGGTCCACGATGATTAGCTTCATGTCGCTCGGCGCATTCCGATATAACAATGAAGAAATCAAAGTATTCGTCATCACCGACTTACCTGAACCAGTTGTACCTGCAATTAGAAGATGCGGCATCTTTGCCAAGTTTCCTACCACTGCATGTCCAGATATATCTTTACCTACCGCAAAAGTTAATGGATCAGTCGCTCTCTTCCATTCCGCACTCTCTAGCACCCCGCGCAAGCGCACATCCGCCGACTTCACGTTTGGAAGTTCCACGCCCACCAGCCGCGTCCCCGGAATTGGTGCCTCAATACGGATCTTGTCCACCGCTAAGTTCAGCGCCAGCTCCTTATCTCGCGCCAAAATCTTCGACAAATTTACCCCCGAAGGCGGCCGCATCGTATATTGCGTCACCCTCGGCCCCTTGTTCGCATCACCCATTTCTACATCAATACCAAACTCCGCCAACGTCGATTTAATCATCGCTGCGTTCTGTCGCACGTCTCCTGCGTCCGCTGGCGACTGTTTCTTCTCCAACAAATCAATCGGCGGCATCTGCCAATTCGGATCATTTACCGCTACTAGTGCTCGATCTGGCTCTGGTGCTGCTCTCTCAGCTCGCTCCACCTTCTCTGGCCGCGCCTCAGCTTCTTCCTCTTTCTTCTCCTTTTTCTTCCCAAACTTCGCAAACATCCCTAGCTTTGGCTGTGGCTTAAGCGGTTCTTCTTCCGCCTCATCCGAGTGTACCTTCAGCGCCTCAAGATCCTCATCGCCCTCTAGCTTCTTCGCTGGCTTCTTCTCTACTTTTTCAGTCTTCTTCGCTACTCTTGCATTCTTTTTGTCTTCCACCTCAGTCGTCCGGAACAAATTACCAACCGCATGGAACACCATCGCCGGCGTCAACTGAAGAATAAACATCGCCGTCACCGCAATTAAAATCACATATATTATAATCGCCACACTTGGATTTAGAATCTGCACCATAAATCCATTTAGCCATTCTCCCACGATTCCCCCGTTTGGGTGCGGATGTCCTACCGTAGACAATCCAAAGGCCCCCGCTCCCCAAAATACCATCAAAATCGACATCGTCCACATTACCGGCGGTAATCTATTATTATCACTCCGAAAAATCTTTACCGCCAACCACGCCAAAAGTGCCGGTATCAAATACCTCGCCCGTCCGATCCACTCCTCGAAAATCTGGTCCGTAGTATTTAAAAGATCCCCACCGTCGCCCAACCAAGTAAATATCAGGATCACCGCTACAAACAGCATCATAATTGCTACGATTTGTCGCCAAAAACCGCCCGGCAACTCATGTTGTGGCGCTCTCTTAGCGCTTTTTTTACGCCCCCGTGTCGTTTTTCCCGATTTACTTTTTGTTGACCTCGCTTTTGCCATATCATTATTGTAGCATAAGTTTAGCTCATCTAGCCTATTCTTTTTCATCGTTTAATGTCCAAAACTTGCAAAACCAAAACAATTTTCCGTCATTTTATTGACATAAACACTAATTCTGTGATATAATAGAAGCACGGAGCAAATCCCAAACGCTCCGATCGCAATTTTACCAAGTTAGGAGAGAAAGTTATGACTGATCACGCGAGGTCCAAGAAAATCACCGATCTCTACCCCCACTACAAAGTTAAGGTCTGTCCGGCCGGCTTCCTGTTCATCCCTGCTCATGGCAAGGTCTTCCCGCAGGAGCCTCTGGCTGTCGATAGCACGCTTCTCCTGGACACCGACGGCAGCGTCGTCAACGGCATTACGCCAATCGACCTGTCCCTCCGCGAGAACGCTGAGCACCTCCAGCATATTGCCGGCGACCTTACTGCTGCAAATATTGACCCTAAGGGCAAGCTCCGTGGCGTCCTGTTCCTCCGGATCGTTCCTGACGGCGAAGGTGGCAACATTTACTGCGTTTGCCAGCCCAAGCTGGCCACCTGTTTTGCGCTGACCGTTAGATGGAACAAAAGCCGTGAGCACATTGGCAACGGCGCCTCCCGTAACTACGCCCGCAACCACGGCGCCCTGAAAATCTCAAAGCACACCCCGAAGTCCCGGAAAAATGGCCAGGACTTCTGGATTCTGCCCATTGAAAAGCTTTCGGACAGAACCATTGAGTGCTTCGAGCATGACTGGCTCACCCGTGCCGATCGCGCTCTGGATGAGCAGGCCCGTCGTTACCCCAACGACAAGAGCGTCGAAATTATTCGCAGACGCCTGCATAACCCTGCTCAGTCGCAGAACAAGTAATCTACTCTCCCGCACCTTCCCTAGCCCCGGCTCATATGTCGGGGCTTACTTTTTGCCCGCTCCGTCTTATGCCATCCTTCTTCATCCTCCCTATGATTACTCTATGGCTAGACAACGAAGGGAGGCACCAGCGCTGCCGAGACTACCGGAGCGTGATGGATTAACATGGATATTATAAGAATACATATGGTACTGCGTATTGCTTATTCTATATATTCCAACACCTGGCTCATTAATCATGCCACCGCGATCAGTCGTGCTCGTACCGACAAACCCGCTGCGGACGAAGAAAAGAGATACTTCGACAGTTGAACTCGCACAGGCTATACAAGTTCAAATCAAGTTTATCTCCGTTGTTTTTCACCGATTTTTAGCTTAACTAATCCAAAATCTTCAGTATATCATCATAAAACGGCTTCCGATTGACCAGTACCCCATCCCGCATCATCTGCTTAAACTCTTCCAACGAGCAAAACTTCACCGCCTGTACTTCACTCTCTTGCAGTCTTACATTCGCCAAGTCAATTTTCTGATTTTTCAGTAGAAAGCAATCATTAAACTGTTTATCTATAAAATCTTCCCCGTTGTGCTCAAAGCTTTTCTCTTCCCGATAACATGTCACATACCGAAAATCCTCTGCACTACATTTATCGCTAATCTCAACGCCAACTTCTTCCTTCGCCTCCCGCATGATCGTCAATAAAACATCTTCCCCCGCATCAACATGTCCAGCCGCCGCAATATCCCACTTCCCCGGATTAGTTATCCTATCATTGCTACGCTGTTGCAACAGGATTCGCTTTTTCTCGTCAACGATCATAATCGCCACAATTCTATGCCATAGTCCACGTTGATGAACTTCCGTACGTGTGGCAACCTCTCCGGTTTTTACGCCGTTTTCGTCCAAAACGTCAATCATTTCTATCATTTTACAACCCCCTGTAAAACGATACAGTATCTAACTACGTTAGATACTAAGGGTACCCTTAGCTCCATCTTTCTCTCCAAGTTATCTATCTTTATTATACCACCTACCCACTTCAATTTACCCTCACCCACAACATAACTCTTGTTGTCTATTCCAATATTTAATAATACAAAAACAATGAGTTTTAGGTTACTCTGTTTCTATG
>CANEKB010000061.1 GCA_947427985.1 uncultured Candidatus Saccharibacteria bacterium | reverse complement strand
ATTAGCATGGTCGGCATGGAAAAGCTGCTTAGCGCGCTCAATCGCGAGGGTCTCGGCTTGGTCAATATTCTCATTGCCGCCATAGTAGCGCAGCTTCGGATATCCCTCACTATATTTATTAGTCAAGATAGAGCCCATCGCCTTCAAAACATTTTCGGAGACGTAGTTCTCGCTCGGGATTAGTTCTAGACCTTCACTTTGGCGCTGTTTTTCTTTTTCAATAATTGCAAAAATCGGATCGTTCATCAAAATACCTTTCGTTTTACTGTACTATATTCGCCAAAGTGTGTTAGATCATATCGTGTATTGCCTCTTAATTATTACCATTATAGCATACTTAAGTCCTCATATGCTATAATAATCTGGTATGTCTAAAAGTGCTAAACAAACTAATCATAAGGAAGAGCCGAAGACGACGTGGCGCACGCTGCATTATTTTTGGCAAGAAGTGAAGAAGTATAAGTGGTGGTCAATTTCAGTAATAGTCGTCACTATTTTGGTGGTATTTGTTAATGCAATCTTGGGGCCGTTGGTTTTCTCGGATTTAATTGGCAAAGTCTCAAGCACCAGTGACTTAGCTAGTATTATACCAGGGTTACTGACAGAGGCCTTAGTATACCTAGGTCTATATGCTTTCTCCAATTTTGTATTAGACCAATTGAGATTATATTTATGTTGGGAATCAGAGTTAAAAGCGATGTATGATCTATCCAACCAATGTTTCGATGTTATTAGCGCTCAATCTATGCAGTTCCATAGTGACCGTTTTTCTGGGTCACTAGTCTCACAGACTAACAAATTCGTAGGAGCTTATGAACGGTTATTGGATACTATTATTTGGAACGTCGTGCCTTTAATTTCGCGTGTGGTAATGACCCTGATTGTATTGTGGCCGCTATCGCCATGGTTTGCAATCGGAATTGTCATTTTGACGGTCATTTATACTATCATTGCTGGGGTAACCTACAAAGGAATTGGCCACCTCAACGACGAAGAAGCGGAGGCGCAGAATAAACAGACTGGGCAGCTGGCTGATTCAATTTCAAATATCATTTCAGTAAAATCTTACGCGCGTGAAACCTACGAAGAAGATCGTTTTAAGACTTTTTCGCGTGGGGCAATGAAATCTTCCAACAAACTAATGCACGCCACGATTGGCCGAAACTTCGTCTTTAGTGTGGTTGAAATTAGTTTGATGGGACTATTGCTGGCGTTCTTAGTCTACGGACCAGAGTGGCTGGGGATTTCCGTATCTACGATGGTTCTAATAGTAAGTTATGCTAATGGTATCCTAGGTGAGCTCTGGGGGATTACGAGTATATTCAAGAACATGAACCGGGTCTTTGGCGATGCGCACGAGATGACGCTAATTCTCGACACGGTAGACGATGTCGTTGATGCCCCGAACGCGCAGCCGCTCGTGATGCAAGAAACGGGCGTAGATTTCCAGAACATTTCTTTCCAACACGCTGACGCGAAGACGCCGATTTTCGAAGATTTTAACCTCAAGATCCAGCCAGGCGAGCGGGTGGGGCTAGTCGGAGTGTCGGGTTCAGGAAAAACTACGCTGACGAAACTGTTGCTACGCTTTGCAGATGTTTCGCGAGGTGAGGTGACGATTTCTGGGCAGAATATAAAGGACATCACACAACAGAGCTTACGCGAAAATATTGCTTACGTGCCGCAAGAAACTTCCCTTTTTCATCGTTCGATTGCCGACAACATCGCTTATGGTAAGCCTGACGCCACGCCAGAAGAAATCAAACGTGCGGCTGAGCTAGCGAACGCCGACGAGTTCATTATGGAACTGCCAGACGGGTACGAGACATTGGTTGGCGAACGCGGGATCAAACTCTCGGGCGGGCAACGCCAACGGATTGCGATTGCGCGAGCGATCTTAAAAGATGCGCCGATTCTCGTGCTGGATGAAGCGACTTCGGCTCTAGACTCAGAATCTGAAGCACTAATTCAGGATGCTTTAACGCGATTAATGGCTGGGCGCACCAGTATTGTCATCGCGCACCGACTTTCGACGGTAGCTAGCCTCGATCGCATCGTCGTGCTCGAGAATGGCAAAATCGTCGAGCAAGGCAAACATCACGATTTGCTCAAAAAAGCGGACGGAGTTTACCATCACCTTTGGAGTCGCCAAAGCGGCGCTTTCATGGAATAAAGTGTGGACGGGAGGTTCTTTTGTGGTTTTCTCGGGACGCGTCCTTCGAGCCCGTCTTTACGGGTCTCAGGCGCTGCATGCTCGCTAGCAAGCTCCGCACCCCCTCGAAACACCGCGAAAAGAATCTCCACTCCACACTTTAGAATTCTATTGCAAATGTAGTGCCAGTTCTTGCACTAGAACTAACCGTGAGTTTCCAATGATTCTTTTCAGCAAGCGACTGCGCAATAGCGAGGCCAAGACCGACCCCTTCGGAACTTTTGTCGCTCTGATAGAACCGCTCGAAGATATGAGGTAGATCTTCGCTAGGAATCGTCGCGCCGTCGTTTTTGACGGAAATTGAGCGCGATTTAACATTTAGTTCAATGGCCTTGTCGCAATACTTAACGGCATTATCAAAGAGAATCGTCAGAATTTGCATAAAATCTGACCGAGCGAGATCAGCTTTGGGATTTTTGAGTCGGGTGCGTAGCTGATAATCAATGCCATTTTGTTCGATGCGTGAGGCAAAAGGCGCAATCACCTCATTGATTGTCGACAAGAGTTCAACGGGTTCGCCGGAAGATGGCTGCAAGGTACTAAAAACTTGATCGGCGCGACTAAGCGCTAGCAACTCTTGATTTAGGGTTGTTAAAGCTTTCACCTCATGCGAGACATTGTCAATCCAAGGATTATCCACAATCTCAGCCGCTTCGAGATTAGCTGAAATCGCCGCTAGTGGAGTTTTGATTTCATGACTAGCGTTGGCGATAAAGGTTTTTTGCGCATCATAGGCCTCTTTAACCGGAGCGATCGCCGCCTCGGCTAAAAAGTAGGAGAGGATCGCCACAACAAACTCAATCGAAATACCGACAACTAGTAAAGATAGCAATAACGAAGCCGAAGCCTCGCGTCGCTCGGCCTGCACTTGACGACGAACGGTTTGAAACACGGTCTGATCATCACCGAGACTAAAAACCGCCTCAATCATATAAGGGCGCCGCTCGGCCGTTCCACGCGCTACGGCATAAATCGCTGAAAAAGCCACCACTAGCACAATCGCCGTGACTATCATAGTGATTACAATAAAGCGGTTACGAAGGTTACGAAACATCTTTTTCGCTAGTCAGCTTATAGCCTAGATTACGAATAGTCTTAATAGTTGCACTCGAGCCAAGCTGCTCGAGCTTCTTACGCAGATAACTCATGTAAACTTCAACATAGTTATCAGACGAGGCTGCTTCGTTGCCCCAAGCCCGCGCGAGCAACTGCGCTTTTGGCTGGATCTGTTCTGGATGACGGATTAAGAGCTCAAAAAGTTCAGCTTCTTTCGCCGTGAGCGGAGTGCCGTTTAGAAGACGGTTACTCAGATCATATTCGAGGTCAGCATAGCGTAGAGTTTCGTCAGTTTGAAGCGGAGGACGCCGCGTTAGCGCTTTTAATCTAGCAATAAGTTCGGCGGTTTTGAAAGGCTTAGCTAGATAATCGTCGGCGCCAGCCTCCAGCGCCCGCACTTTGTCGTCTACTTCTGCCAAGGCCGAAAGCATCAAAATTGGCGTAGTTAAGCCTTGACTACGCACCTCCTTCAAAATATCCCAACCAGAAACACCCGGCAACATAATATCCAGTACCAGGCAATCATACCCTGGTTTGGTGGCTAATTTTAGACCTTCTTCCCCACTTGCCACCCAGTCCACCGCAATATCGGCCTTCTTTAGCAGATGAATTACTGCTGAAGCTAGATACGCTTCGTCTTCGACATAAAGTATTCTCATACTATGCATTATAACGGAAAGATGTTAATTTTGGCTTAAAATACTTCTTCAACTCCTTTTGGTCTTAGTCGCAGATAAAAATGCAAGTGGTGACCACCGACGGTAGTCACCACTTTTACTAATCAATATACTATATTATCGTTCGTTCCAGCGTTTAATCGAGTCAGCAATAACTTTCTTAGCTTCGTCGAGACCAGCAAACTCTTTAACTTCGGTCGTACCTGGCTTCTTAAGATCTTTATAGTGGTTGAAATGGAAATTAATTTGTTCAATAAGGCGCTTTGGCAAATCTTCAAGCGTCTGATAAACGTCGCCATTGTTGCGGTCGTCGGCAACTACAGCGATAATCTTATCATCAACTTCGCCATCATCGACAAATTTCATAACACCGAGCACGCGAGCTTTGGTATAAATACCAGTTGTGAGCGGCTGATCGGTAATCAAGAGCACATCAAGTTCATCGCCATCCTCATCAAGAGTCTGAGGAATGAAGCCGTAGTTGGTCGGTTTTGCGAAAGCGATTGGTTCGATGCGATCAAGCATAAAACAAGCATTCTCGCGGTCCCATTCAATCTTGTGATTCGAGCCGGTCGGAATCTCAACGACGACGTTAATTTCGCCATTTTCATAATCGCCAGGGTTCAAAATTTTGTTGAAATCTGCCATAAAAACTCCTTGTTTATAAAAACATTATAGCATAAATCCGCAACATATAAGACAGTAAACGGGACCTTCACGTGGAAGGCCCCTTGGTTTTGAGCTGAGCGATAATCTCGTTATACTCCACGAAAGTTGGTGGGAGCTGTTGAAGATCGGCGTAAAGCTGTCCCATGTACTTAGAGTAGAGGCTTAGCGCCTGGAAATGCAGTGCGTCCGGATAGGGTTCGCGAACAATCGACAGTTCGCGGCGTAGCCAAGTGGTCTTGGCGTGGCTGCTTTTCAGGCCAAAGTCCAGGTTGATACCTGTCAGGACCGTCTGCATCTCCTTGTCGCTGTCGCCAAAGATCAGACCGTAGAGGGTATTGCGCAGTACCTGCAGCTCGCGGATCAGAGTGCGACAAGTCTCCTGGGCCGTTCCGTGCGCGGCACGATACTTCTCGACCGTGACATAATAGCACTGCTTGTCCTCGGGGTCGGACAGAACTGACAGGTTAAACCCGAGAACTTGGTGGGGATGCTCAAGGTCGGCCAGATGGACAAAGGTGTGTAGGAACGTGCTACTCAGGGCGTGGGTTTCTTGCAGAAGAGTCAGGATGAGGATCATGTCGTCCGCCAGGTTGAGCCGACGGATGACATCGGGGTCGTCGAGCTGATAACTCTTCAGAATACGCCGATAGTTCCATTCTTGCCAACGGCTGCGCATCCGCAGAATGTCGTCGACCAGGTGATCAATCCAGCCCCGATCTCGAAATTGCGGGTGGTCCAGAAAAGCGTCACCCTCCGGAAGTTGAAGAAAACTACCAACACGCACGAGGCGACTCAGATACTCGAAGCTAGCCGTCGAATGGCAGTCGACCTCTCTTTGTACCGGCTCCTTGTACAGGGATGATAAAATACTCATAGAAAACCCTCCTATGCAGTTTTGGATAGGTATCCTCTTTCTATTGTAGCACAGATTGTCGTTTTTGTCAATAGAACAATCGGGTTTATTTCTCGTTGTGGTTATAATTTGAGGGCTGGCCGAAGATTTTTTGACCCTTAACCTCGTCGGGAAGATATGATTTGTCGAGATGGAAGCCAGCTTCCCATTTCTGGCCTTCACCGAAGCCGAGATCTTTCATCAGCTTGGTCGGTGCATTGCGTAGCCAAGTTGGCACCGGGGCGCCCATACTTTTCTCAGCCAAGGCCTGCGCCCGAGCCCAGCCGTTGTAAGTGTCACGGTTTTTCGGCGCTTTCGCCAAGACGACCGCTACGTGACTCAATATAATCCCACCTTCTGGCATACCGACCCGCTCGATCGCTTGGAAGCAGCTCACGGCAAGATTCAGGGCAGCACTAGCGGCCAAACCAATATCCTCCGAAGCAAAAATCACCATGCGCCGAGCAATAAATTTCGGATCTTCCCCGCTCTGAACCATGCGCGCGAGGTAATAAAGCGTAGCATCAATGTCGGAACCACGCATGGATTTGATAAAAGCCGAAATATTATCATAATGATAATCGCCAGACTTGTCGTAGAGCGGCATCTTCTTGCCGACGGCGGTCTCAACCACCTTCTTATCGACTTTTTTCGCAAGGCTAAGAGAGAGCTCGAGGTCACCCAAGGCCGAACGGGCATCACCAGCCGAGAGTTCAGCAATATAATCAATCGCCTCGTCCAAAACGCGCTTCTCAGCCCCTTCGGCTTTGATTGCGCGCTTGAGAACCTCGACGATATCGGATTTTTTGAGCGCCGAGACGATCACTACTCGCGAACGCGAGATTAACGGCGAAATCACCTCAAAACTAGGGTTCTCGGTAGTGGCGCCGATCAAAATAATCAAACCCGACTCGACGTGCGGAAGAAAAGCATCCTGCTGTGCCTTGTTGAAACGGTGAATTTCGTCCACGAAGAGTACCGTACGGGTTTTAAGATTCCAGTTTACCCGAGCGCGCTCGACAACTTGTTCAATATCCGCCTTCTTAGCAGTAACCGCAGAAAGTTCAACGAAATCCGCCTGATATTCACGAGCCAGAATCCGAGCAAGCGTAGTTTTACCAGTACCGGGCGGACCCCAAAAGATCAAATTTACCGGTTCGGCCTTGCGGACGATTTCGGTCAAGATTTTGCCATCACCGATAATTGCGTCTTGACCGACGACCTCGTCAAGGGTCTGAGGACGCATGCGCTCCGCTAGTGGTACCCGATTCATGACTATATTATACTATAAAAATT